>JACMLC010000182.1 GCA_014379795.1 Pyrinomonadaceae bacterium | reverse complement strand
CTGGTTGAAAAATGCAGGATGGTGGTCGGGGTTGATTACTCGCTCGGCTCTCTGAAAAATCACGAGAACATCTCTTTAAGAATCAGGGGTGACATCACTAGCCTGCCGCTTCGAGACAACTCTTTCGGGCTGGTGACGGCCAACATGGTCGTCGAGCATCTGGATGACCCGGCCACGCAGTTTCAGGAGATCAACCGGATCTTAAAACCCGGCGGCATCTTTATCTTTCACACTCCGAACAATCTGGGGCACGCCACGATCATGGCGCGCATGGTTCCGGGCGCGCTCAAAGATAAGCTGGCTTACGTCTTGGACGGTAGACAAGAAGAGGATGTGTTCGAGACGCATTACAAGGCGAACACACAAAAAGAGATTGACGACGTGGCGCGGCGCACGGGGTTTGAAGTGCTGAAGACAAAGATGCTGGTATCGGATGCCATCTTTGCCGTCATCCCGCCGCTGGCCGTGTTGGAGCTAATCTGGATTAGAGCTTTGATGACCGAACCGTTAAAGCGTTTTAGAACGACTATCATTTCAATCTTGAAAAAACAGCCGGAGCCAAAGACTTCTTGAGAGAACTCGTGAGCCGTCGCTGGAAAATTTTGCGCGTGGTCTTGTTCGCGTTGGCCGCATGGATTTTGCTGGCGTGGGGGCTTGGCTTTGCGCTGGTGGTGCGTGCGCCGCTTGAGCGCGCGGATGCCTTGGTGGTCTTGAGCGGCTCTGCCACTTACATCGAGCGCACGCAGCGCGCGGCGGAGCTTTACAGCGAGGGACGCGCGCCCAAAATTATTTTGACCAACGACGGGCAACAAGGGGGCTGGTCAAACGCCAAGCAGCGCAACCCCTTTTTTATCGAGCGCGCCAGAGAGGAACTGCTGCGGCTCAATGTCCCTGCGCAGGCGATAGAAGAGATACCGCACGCGCTCTCAAACACTCACGAAGAAGCCGTCGAGCTGCGCGCGTATGCGGCGCGGAGCGGTTTGCGCTCGCTCTTGATTGTGACTTCGGCTTATCATACGCGCCGCGCGTTGTGGACTCTGCGCCGCGTCTTTAATGGAAGCAATATTGAAATCGGCATGGAATCGCCTCCGACCGGGCAACAAACGCCGCGCCCCTCCATCTGGTGGCTCACCCCGAGCGGGTGGAGATTCGTCGGCGGCGAATATCTCAAGCTCGTCTATTACCGGTTGAATTATTAACCCGTTTCAAACATTTGCCACAGAGACACAGAGACACAGAGATATTATGAAGATAGCAGCCGCGACCTCCTTACCTGATTTTGACTCTGTGTCTCTGTGTCTCTGTGGCTGATTCTTTACTTTGAAATGTATTCTCGAAAATAATCGCTCGTTAGTGGTTTAATAGCTTGTGCGCCCGGCGCGAGCCGGGACAAGGTTGAAGCGATGAGAAGAAAAAGAAGAAAGAGCAGAAACTCGAAGAAGTGGCCTGTGAAGTGGATGCTGCTGGCGCTGGCCGCGATTGTGCTGGTCGCGGGTCTGGTGTTTGTCTTCGCGCAGCAGACGCGCAGCCGCCGCGTCGTCGTGAGCGGCAATACGATTACCGTCAAGGCCAAAGGCGATGTGCAGGCTGCGCTTGAGCGGGCGCGACCGGGCGACACGATTCTACTCGAAGCCGGAGCCACGTTTCGCGGCGCGCTCAATCTTCCCAACAAGAGCGGCAACGACTACATCACGATTCGTTCTTCCGCGCCGGACTCTCAACTGCCTGCGGCAAATGAGCGGATAGACCCCGCTCGCTACGGCTCCGTGCTGCCAAAGATTGTCTCTGACACTCCGGGCGAATCAGCCGTGACCGCCACCAATGGCGCGCATCATTATCGCTTTATCGCAGTCGAGTTCGGCCCGACTCCCAAAGGCGCAGGCAACATCATTACTCTCGGCACCACCGATGAGAAGAGCTTTGAAGCTTTGCCGCATCATATCGAGTTTGACCGCGTTTACATTCATGGCCACCCGACCGAAGGCCAGCGTCGCGGCATCGCTCTGAACGGGCGCAGCCTGCGCGTCATCAACAGCCACTTCGCGGAGATTAAGCGCAAAGGCGAAGAGAGTCAGGCGATGGCCGGATGGGCTGGCGACGGGCCGTTTGAGATTATCAACAACTACATCGAAGCTGCCTCCGAAGGAGTGTTATTCGGCGGCGCGAACTCGCCCTTGCAAGTCACTCCGACGGACATCGTTGTGCGCGGCAATCATTTCAATAAGCCGCTCCACTGGCGTGATGATAGATGGGTCGTCAAAAATCATCTGGAGTTGAAGAACGCACGCAAAGTGATTATTGACAGAAACCTGATGACCAACAACTGGGCCAGCGGGCAGACCGGGACTGCCCTTGTCTTCACCTCCGCCTCCGATAGCGGGGCGCATGCGCGGGTCGAGGATGTCGAGGTTACCAACAATATCGTGCGCGGCGCGGGCGGCGCGCTCAACCTGCATGGAGGGGAATCGCAGGGCGGGCATCGTCTCACCATCCGCAACAATGTCTTTGAAGATATTAACGGCCAGAAGTGGGGAGGCGACGGACAGTTTTTGAAAGCGGCGGTTTGGGACGGCCTCGTCATTGAGAACAATACGATTCAAACGACCGGAGCCATCACCATCGCGCACGGCGGGCCGATCACCGGCTTTGTTTTTCGCCACAATATTATCGCGCAGAACGCGTACGGCTTTTTCGGCGACGGCAGAAGTCCGGGACAGGATTCGATTGATACTTTTTTCCCGCGTGGCCGTGTCACCTACAACGCGATCATCGGCGGCGAGGCGCATACTTACAGAGACCGCAACGTCTATCCGGTCTCCTTCAAGCAGCTGAAATTCGTCAACATGGAGGGCGGCGATTTCAGGCTTCAGTCGGAAAGCATGCTCAAAAAAGCAGGGACGAACGGCGCGGACATCGGCGCGAATTTAGACCCCGCAACAGTCGGCCAGAGCCGTTAAAGGCAGCGCGATTCCAGGTTTTAATAAATTGCCACTAGCTTCAGCTAGTGGACAGATTCAGCAAGAATTGATCGGCTTTAGCCGAATGAATTCGGCTAAAGCCAAAATCTTTTTGTTGCCTGTACCTCCAGCTAAAGCTGGAGGCAATTCAAAAACTTTGATTACATAGCACATACTGCTTCAGCAGATTGCTTTAAACTTATGAACGAGATGACAGGTAACATCAGCTCGCACGCGAGCGAGGTCTCAAGCGGGGAACGCTTTGAGTTCGGAAAAAACTGGGCGCGTTTTCTTGAGCTGCTGAACGAGCAGCGAATCGTCGAGGCGGAAAACTCGCTCAAACGAATGCTCGAAGTCGAAAGCCTCGCGGGCCAAAGCTTTCTTGACATCGGCAGCGGGAGCGGCCTCTTCAGCCTCGCCGCGCGGCGTCTGGGAGCGCGCGTGCATTCCTTTGATTTTGACCCGCACTCGGTCGCCTGCACGACTGAGCTGCGGCGGCGTTTCTTTCCCGGCGACGGTGATTGGACGATTGAAGAAGAATCCGCGCTCAACGCAGACTATCTAAAATCTCTAGGCGAGTTCGATGTTGTGTACTCGTGGGGCGTCCTGCATCACACGGGACAAATGTGGCGCGCGCTTGAGAATGCACATCTGCCGGTCGCGCCGAACGGCAAGCTCTTTATCGCCATCTATAACGACATGGGCAGCCAGAGCACGCGCTGGCGTTGGATCAAGCGCACTTATAACGAGCTGCCGAAATTCCTGCGCACGCCCTTCGCGATGCTTGCCATCGCGCCCGACGAAGGCAAAGCCCTGCTGCGCTCGCTCGTCACGCTGCGCCCGCAAAATTATCTGCGCACTTGGACTCATTACGATCAAGCGCGCGGCATGAGCCACTGGCGCGATGTGGTTGACTGGGTCGGCGGCTATCCTTACGAGGTCGCGCAGCCGGAAGAGATTTTCGATTTTTACAGGGACAGGGGATTTACTTTATTAAAGCTCAAATCGGGCGGCGTCGGCTTGGGGTGTAATGAGTTTGTCTTTGTGAAGAATCAGCAGCCAAATTAAGAACCGTAAACAGAAGAAGCCACAGAGACACAGAGACACAGAGATTAGATAAGATAGATTATGCGAATCAAGGGTAGAAACAAATCAACTGTTTTTCTTTGCGTTCTTGGCGTCTGTACTCTTTGCGGTCTTTGCGGTTAAGGGCTTTTTTAACGCAAAGACCGCAAAGATAAATCGCGCAAAGAGCGCAAAGAGTTTCTACTCTTGATTTATATGGATTCTGCATCTACGCTTTCTATCCTTGCTCTATCCTCTGTGGCTCTGTGGCTTTCCAATCTCTGCACGAAATTTCTAACGACGAGCGTAAATCTTAAAAGCCGGGTTCTCATAAATCTTCTGATATTCTTCTGTCAATAATTTGTTGATATACGGCGGCAGGTGCGGGTAGAAGGCATGCGCCTCACGCACCGAGAGTTCTGCCTCTTCGCTGAAGACGATGATGTCCGGCCTCTTGCCGCTGGCGTAGCCGAAGCGCCCGTCATCTACAAAATTATCCGGGAATCCAAGACCAAAGCCCATCGCGGAAGTCCCCATGATGGTCGTCTGCCGGTTCGTGTTCTGCTTGAGAAAATCTATGGCGGGCTGGTAAAGCCTGTGATACGTGTCCTGCCTGATACGCAGGAGCGCGCCGCCGACTTGCAGGGCGAGGAGGCCGCACAAACCCAGCGCGATGAGCGGCGCAGGCACAAAGCGCGTCGTCCAGCACCAGTGCAGCCACACGGCCAGCAGAGCCATGTAGCACGGAATGATATGCACTACATAGGTCGTCTCTTTCTGCCCGTCAATCAGACCCATGATGAGAAAGTAGATGCCCGTCACAATCAACAGCGCGCGATAGTTTCTGTTCCGGCGAATGCTCGGCGTGAGGAGTGCGCCGACAACACCCAACACATAAGCGACAAGAATCAGGCTCTTGAGATAAACGGGGCCGGAATGTCCCTCGGAACGCCCGCCGAGGCCGTATGCGTGCGGGTATCTCTCTGTAAACTCGCGTATCACGCCCACCCACGGAGCTTTGAAGCCGCCGAGCCTGCCCTTCATCACTGCGTTATCAATAAACTGAGATTTGAAGGCAGGGTAATCCTGCATCACCCACAACCCGAAGCCAGCCGCTCCGATTACGTATGGAACAGCAGCGAGCAAGACATGACGCCAGCCAATGCTCTTGCGATCAAAATAGAGCGTTAAAAATAACAACCCCGCAAAGCTCAGAATCCCGTTCGGATGCGTCAGCCCGTTCAGCACGACGAGGCTCTGGCTCAAGAGAATCGCCAGCATCAGGTTGCGCTCGCGCAAAGCTAAATACACGGCCAGAGCCGCAGCCCCCAACGCCGCGCTCATCATGTCCATCCGTCCCATCGCCGCGCTGTTGATGAAAGTGTAATCAGAGCCTAGCAGGACGAGCGCGAGCAGAGCGATTTTTTTGTCTCCCGAAAGCTTGAAGACAATCAGGAACCAAGAGATTAAAGCTACTAAGCCCCACGCCGCAGACAGGCTGCGCATGGAGAGCAGGCTGAAACCGAACAGCTTGTACCAGACCGCTTGATTCAACAGGTACATGGGCATGACCCAGTAGGTTCTCTGGTCTATGCGCAGGAGCGGAGAGTTATGCGTCTCCAACACCGTCGTCCCCATAAAACCTCTGGTCGCAAGGTTCAGTCCCGGGCTGGCAAACAGTCCTTCATCTATCTGCGGGCGTTCGGCTATCGCATTGCCAATCGCCAGCGCCGAGAACAGCACGAGGACGCTGATGATCGCCGCCAGAAGTAATCTTTTGTTCTCGAAGAGATTTGTCAGTCGAGTTGTCATCGGTTTTGGCAAAGATTTCTACTATGCGAATCAAGGGTGGAAATAAGCTTGCTACTTTTTCTCTTTGCGTATCTTTGCGTCTTATTTCTTTGCGGTCTTTGCGTTAAAACTTCTTCTTAAACGCAAAGCGCACAAAGTTTTTTCGCAAAGAGCGCAAAGATTTTCTGCTCTTATTTACATTTCTACTAAGCGAGTTTTCGCCTGCTGCTAACGGCTTTCGTGTCCGCGCCAAGCTCGTGGTAGAGAGCGAGCCAACTGCTGCCGACTCTCTCCCAAGTCCATTGGCGACTGTGCTCGCGTCCCTGCCGCGCAATCTTCGCCGCGAGCAGCGGGTCGTCCAGGAGGCGCAAGGCGGCTGCGGCCATCGCTTCATGATCGTTGCGCTCGATCAACATGCAGGTCTCTTCGTGACGCACGATGTAAGGGATGCCGCCCGCGTTGGTGGTCACCACCGGAAGCCCCGCCGCGAGGCATTCTGTGATCGAGCTTGGCATGTTGTCCAGATCAGTCGCGGTCAAATACACGTCCGCTCCATCATACATCGCGGGCATTTCCTCAAAAGCGACACGCCCGATAAATTTCGTCTCACGCAAACAGAGCGTGTGCGCCAGCTCTTCCATCTCCGCGCGCTGCCAACCTTCTCCGGCCACAGTCAAACGCGCTTCCGGGCGCTGCTCCTGAATGATTTTGAAAGCGCGCAGCACGCAGCCGACGTTGTAAAGCGGTTCTAATAAACGGCTCGTCAGAAACACTGGGCTGAGCGGTGCGCGCTCGCGAAAGCGAAAGCGGTCAAGCTCGATGATGTTAAAGATTGATTCGGCGCGCAGGCCAAACTTAGCTAAGACATCCACCAGATAACCCGAAGGCACTATGATCGCATCCGCCAGCCGCATCGTCGGAATCGCCGTGCGCCAGTTGGACAGGTGGTCTTCGGCCTCGCCGCTGCGATAATTGAGAATCGTTTTCTTGCCCAACAGCTTGCCCAGAAGCAAAGGCGGCATCGCACACAGCATGTAAGAATAATAAGACGCAGAGAAAATGTGCAGGATGTCATAACGCCACACGCGCACCAGCAGCAAAGCCCAGTAAGCGAGCGTCGTCACGATTGTCCGCACATATTTAATCTTTTGGAGCGTGTGCAGGAATCCCGGCAGGCGTGGGTTGACCGCGAGAAAAGAGACTTTCAAGGAAGGTTCTTTCTTGAGTTGACCGAGCAGGCGCGCACACTGCCGCGACTGTCCGCCGAGCATCTCAAGCGACGGCGCGATGACCAGCACGCGCAAGCCGTGCGATTCGGCGGCTCGCTCCTGTCCGCTTTCTTCCGTGCGCGTTTCGTCTGGCATCAATGTCTGCTTTGAAAATCGGCGGCGACGCCGGATGAAGAGGTCAGAGAAAATTTTTGAAATGCTTGTGTTGCACCGTCGGCGTTTGCGCGCGACTGTTGCTCATTCTGCAACCATGACTCAAGCGCGAAGATATACCAGAGCTGTTTCGGCGCCCACCCATCGCGCGCAGCTTTTTCCAGTTGAGCAAGCGCCGGTTGGCTGTGAATCCAGCCTTCGCGTTCCAGCAGTGAGTCACGCAAACATTCTTCGACGCGTGCGCGCCAGCGCCCTGTTATCCATCTTTGCACAGGGATGCTAAAGCCGCGTTTGCGCCCACGCGCGACCCGCTCGCCAACCCTGCGCCGCGCCAGCTCTCTTAAAATCGCTTTGAGCTGTCCCCGCCTGAGCCGCAGGCCAAAGGGCAGCGTCGCCGCAAACTCCCATAACTCCTGATCCAGAAACGGCGAGCGCGCTTCCAACCCGTAACGCATCGTCGCGCCGTCAACTTTGGGCAGATACTCTCCGACGAAGCGGCCACGACGATCATGCAGCAGAAATTCCGCCAACACCTGTCGTCCCGAATCGAGCGACCATGAAATAGCTCGTTGCGGCACGGTCGCATCCTTTAAGCGTTCGCCGAGCATCCCATTTTGCCTGTACATCGGCAGACCGTCATGTGCATCTGCCACCGCGCCCAGACCGCCCGTCGCGTAGTCCGCAAAAGACGCGGCGCGGCGCAAAGGGCCAATGCGCGGCATGCTCTTGCGCCAAGCCAGCCAGCCGCGCGCCGCCGTGCGCGGCAGCCGACGTGCGAGTTTTTCCGCGAGCCATAAATGACGATGCTCAGGGTATCCCAGAAACACATCATCGCCGCCGTCGCCCGTCAGCAAAACCGTAGCTTCCGACTTGACCGCGCGCGACACGCGCAGCATGCCGAGCGCAGAAGCGCACGCGAAAGGCTCTGCATACGCTGATGCCAAGTCGTCAACGCCGGGCGCGTCTGCGGCAGACAATTCCAGCACGCGATGATTGATGCCAAGCTTTTCAGCCGTCGCACGCGCGTCCGCCGTCTCATCCCAGGCATCGCCGGGAGTGCCAATCGTAAAAGCCGTGACATCGCCGCCCAACTTCCGTATCGCCCAACACACGAGGCTCGAATCCACGCCGCCGCTCAGGAGCGCGCCGACCGGCACATCCGCATACAAACGCTTCTCTACGGCTTGCAGAAAAAGCCGTTCGGTTTCCTCTACCGCTTCGTTAAAAGACGGCGCGACAGAATCCGAAACAATTGGCGGCGTCCAGTATTCCTGCGTCTTTAACTTGCCATCCGACCATTCAACGATGGTTGCCGCCGCGACTTTCTGGACGCCGCGATAGATTGCGCGGCTGTCTGTGACATAACCGAATTCGAGAAATTCCGCGACCGCCGCTTCATCTATCTCGTTTGCGAAACCGCCCGCACGCAGGGCGCGCACGGTTGAAGCGAAAGCTATCTGTCCATCGCGCGCGGCGTAGACGAGCGGCTTGACGCCCAGGCGATCACGCACCAGAAACAGCTTGCGCTCTCTCTCATCCCACAACCCGAACGCAAACATCCCGCGCAGCTTTGAGATCAGCTCCTGCATGCCCCAAGCACGATAGCCGTGAAGCAACACTTCCGTATCCGTGCGGCTGTGAAAGCGAAACCCTTCGGCTTCCAGCTCTGCGCGCAGCGATAGAAAATTATAGATCGCGCCGTTGAAGACCACGCCGAGAGATTTATCAGGCGACAGCATGGGCTGGCTTCCGGCCTCGCTCAGATCAAAAATCGCCAGCCGCCTGTGACCGAGAACCGCTGTCTCCCAGCTTTCCAAACCCACGCCATCCGGGCCTCTGCGTGCAAGCGCAGCCGTCATCCGCCGCACGCTCTCTTCTGCGCCCGGGCGATGATTCATGCCAGCTATACCTGCGATTCCACACATGGCTAAAAAACAAGGATGAAGGATGAAGGCGGAAGGATGAAGGGCATGCTATTGAGCCTTGAGCCGTTCATCTTCAATAGCGGTTATTTCATCCTTCATCCTTCCGCCTTCATCCTTTCTGAACCCGCCCGCTACCGCAGGCGGTTCTGACTTATCGAAGCTCAATCTCGCATGGCTTCAGAGTCCGTGCCGATTCCAGCATTCTGAGTCCGCAGATGGTCGCGCGTGCTCCGTCGCGGACAGTAATCGCAGGCTCGACGCCTTTGCGAATTCCATTCAGGAAAGATTCCATCTGCGCGGCATAACCTTTCTCGGCCAGCCATCGCGTCCGTGTGCGGCGCAGCTTGGCATTGACTGTCAGGCGTTTCATATCTTCGCTCGTCGCGCCGATGCCTTGCGCGAAAACTTCTACGCGCTCGCCGCCGCTCGTCTTGCTGCCGACCGTGCAGTAAGTCAGATTTCCGATTGAGCCGTCGGCAAAGCGAAAGCTGGCGGCGATATTGTTTTCGCCAATCGGGTCTTCTTTGCCTGTCGGCAAACTATAGGCAGAGACGCAGACGGGTTCCGATTCCAGCAGCCAGTACATCAAATCTGTAAAGTGGCAGGCTTCGCCTAAGATGGCTCCGCCGATCTTCGGGTCTGCCGCCCAGAAAGAGCCTGTGAGTCCGGGCGAGTTCATGCGTATGCTGATGACCGCTGGCCCAGTGCGACGCGACAGATGTTTTTTCTGCTCGACATAAAAGGGAGCGAAGCGACGATTAAAGCCGACCGTCAATTGCTTGCCGCTTTCTGCAACGGCGAGAGACAACTGCTCGCATTCTTCAACGGTAATCGCCATCGGCTTTTCCAGAAAGACATGCTTGCCCGCGCGCAAGGCCGCGATGGCCTGCGCCGCGTGATGCTGGTGACGGCTCGCAATCAGGACTACGTCAACCTGCGCATCATTCAGAATCTCTTCGTAATCAGAACAACTGTAGGCCGCGCCGAATCTCAGCGCATAGCTTTTTCCGCGTGCGCCGCTCGCGGAATAGACTGCATGCAGCCGCGCGCCGGAAATCTTTTTCAAGTTGGGCAGATGCTCCCAGCGCGCCAGATTGCCCGCGCCCACCAGCGCGATACGCAGCTCAGCTTTGCCTTCATCAACATTGCTTGCAGTCTCGATTCTTCTCCGTGGTGTGAAAAGCTCTGCCGGTTCAGTAACGCGCGTCGAAGGGTAGCTCAAGAGCACGGCCAGACTGTTCGAGTCTGGAGCCATGATGGTTTGATATGCGCTGCTTGCTTCTTCCAAAGGAAACTGGTGCGTGATGAGCGGCTGCAACTCGACGCGCCCGGTCGCGACGAGGCGCAGGAACTCTTCCATGTTTCGGTTCTCGGTCCAGCGCACATAAGCGAGCGGGTAATCACGTCCCTGCTTTTCATAAAGAGGATCGTAACTGCCCGGCCCGTATGCCCTCGACATCAGAAGCTGCAACTCTTTGATATACATCTGGTCGCGCAGCAAATCTAAGGGGACTGCGCCGACGATGACGACGCGCCCGCGATCCCTGCTCATCTGTATGGCCTGCTGCGCAGGGATTGGAGATTTAGAGGCCGCCGCGACGATCACGCAATCCGCGCCCCTGCCCGAAGTCAAAGCCTGTACCTGTTCCGGCGTCGAAGCATTGCCGACCAGAGCGTGATCCGCTCCGAGCTTTCTTGCCAGCTCGACGCGATCCTGCCTGACATCAATCGCAACCACCACACCGCCCTGCGCACGCACGAGCTGCGCGACAAGCTGTCCCACCAGACCGAGGCCGATGACCGCGACTACATCTCCGACTCCGATAGTGGCGATGCGAACGGCGTTCATGGCGATGCTGCCAAGAGTTGTAAAGCAGGCGTGCTCTAAAGAAACTTCATCCGGCACTCTCGCAATCAGATTGCGCGCGGCTAAGATAGTCTCTCCGTGCCCTGTGCCTTCGCCTCCGTAACTCACACGGTCGCCGATCTGCAAATCTGTGACGGTCTCATGCGTGTCTGCTACCACTCCTGCGCCTGAGTATCCGAGCACCGCGTACTCTTTGAACTTTGCGCGCACCTCTGAAACCGTGCGCGTGGGGCCAGCCACTTTCATCACATCCCAAATCTTTCGCAGGTGCGAAGGATTCTCAGCAACCTCTTTGAGGACGCCTTCCTGATGTATGTCAGCCGTCTCCGTGCCGCTGCTGATGAGCGAGTAGAGCGGGCGCACAAGGACATGATGCGGCGTGACGATGGGGTCTGCTACCTCATCCACGATGATCTCTCTTAAGCCTCTGCGGATAACCTGTTTCATATGTTTGGAAGAATGCTTCGGCGGGCTTGTCCGTTGCCCCTAAATGTTTACAATCGCACGGCCTGATGTTCTTGTCAAAACAATTTTAGGCGTTTGGCGGCGGCGGGCTACCGGGAAAAGCGAATCCGGCGAATGACGCTTATCTGATTCAGCTATCAGAGTTTAGCGTGAGCGCGAGGCTTTCGCGCCGAAAAGATTTTAACTCAAAATAGAAGTTGTTGACAACATTGCCCAACTTTGTTAAATTCAGTTGTCCGCTGCCGACGCGACAATCTGGCAGCGCCGATCTTTCAAGCATAGTGACGATTGCACACGATAAAGGCAAACCTGTTGTGAAGCAGGGACGCAAAGCCGTGAGTCTCCACAGAAAGCGCGCCGGAATGGTTTTATCCTGAGCCGCTTTGCTGCGAGATTGTCTGGTTGCCGAAGGCGGTCGGAGAAATCCGAAGGCGCGAAAAAACATCTGTGGATGAGTTTCGTTGCCGGCGGCTGGAACCAGTCAAACGCGGTAACCTTCTTAGAGCAATCGCCGGTTCCTCTTTCCTCCAACTCTCTCTCCTTCTTCAACTCCCAAAAAATCACAGGCTCTCTCGGCGTCGAATCAATGTTTAAGCTACTCGCTTCACGAGCGGGTTTCGGCCTGCCCCTCTCGATTGATGCTCTCGTCCGTTCCAAATGCTTATCTCGCGCTCGTCCCTTCTTCTTTTGTGAGCGCGCCCATCACCGATAAACGGCACCCCCGCAGCGATGCGGGTTCGCAAAGCCAGGAGT
>JACMLC010000181.1 GCA_014379795.1 Pyrinomonadaceae bacterium | reverse complement strand
CTTGAAGAATCGAGAGGCGATAGGCTCAGGCGGCGGCTCATCAGGGTTTATCTCCCGCGTCATTGGTCGCCGCCGGCTGTGTTTCACCGGCTGAAGAAGATGATGATTGTAAACCGGCACGCGAAGTCCCGAACAGGTCGAAGAGCGAAAAGAGCTTGGATGAGATAGTAAAGTAAAACCCGCGCCGCTCGTTATTAAACGAAGCGCTGCTATGCGGTTCTGTTGCGGAAGTGAAATTGTAACCGCCGCCGAGCCTCAAATCAGGCAAAGCCCAGAAGCCGATTTCCGCCCCCGAAGAGTTACGGCGCGTGCCGCTCGCAGGCTGCATCAGAAGGCGTGTCTCTCCGGCCAGATCAAAGTATTTGCCCAAGCGATACTGCGCGCGCACCTGTGTCATGTAAGTGAAGGTCGAGACATAAAAGACACGCGCATCGCCGTCCGCGCTCAGCTTCACCGCGAGCCGACCGTACAGCTCTAGGTCTTTGCTCAAAAGATAATAGCCGTCGCTCGATAGCACGTCCGCGCGCTGTCGCGTCGGCGCAAGCCCGTTAATGCCGTCTTGAAACAAACTGCGATGACGATAACTGAAGAGCATGCCATAGCGGTCGGATTCCAGAGGCCGCAGGGCAACCGCCACTGTGCCGTCCATCACTTCGCTCTGGCGATTCGCAAATAACGAGCGCGCATATTGAAAGCGCGCCATCGTCGTCACGCCGTCAAACAAGCGTCCCGCCGCGCCCACCGCAAAAAGTTGTCCGAGTCCGTCGCGGTCGCGCAGCTCATAGCGCACGGACGAGCGGAAATTTTCCGTCGGCAGCCACGAGCCGCCAACCGTCAGGCTGTTAAAACTCTCGCCGTTGCCGGACATGTGAAAGCCGCGCTCAAAGCCCAGCTCAAGCGACAGCTTTTTGTTTATCGGGAGGCGATTTTGCAAACCGATGACAGCAAAGCTATCCGTGCCGTTGATGCCGTTCTCCAATTGATAACGCCCGCCGAGCGTCGTGTAACGCCCGAGCTTCGACTGAATCCCGATGGCCGTTTCGCGCCGTGCAGAAGAAGCGGCAAAGCCCGTCAGGCTCGAATCACTGATCGGCGTAATCGCGGCGGCGGCGATGCGCTGCGTCAGAAAAATCTGCGCCCATGAATTGAGTTGATACGTTGCAGACAGCGTCGTCTGCGTCGGATAGGTCGGGTCGGCCTCGCTCACATTCTGTTCGTGCTTGATAGAGATGTCGAGCTTGTCTGTCGCGTGCCAGTCCGCGCCGACCGTGACGAGTTGCGAATTCACGTCGCGCCCGCCCGTTTCGTCTTCGTAACGGCGATAGTCGAATCCGAAGTTAAAGCGCAGGCGGTCGCTCATGATCTGCGTCCAACCGATGCTCGCGGTCGTGCGCTGGTTGTCAACATTGTCCGTGCGGTTACTCTCCTGCGTCAGGGCAAGATGCAAGAGTCCCTTGCGGTGCGGCTTGAGGTCGAGCTGCACCGTGCCGCGCATGTTGCCGGGTGTCGCCGTCGCGCCGAAGGGATTAAAGAAGCCCGCGCTGGTGCGTTGAAACTCTGCGCGCAGGCGGCCTTCGTAAAAAGGCAGAGGCTGTTCGAGCGAAGCGCGAAACGCATTCCCGTTATGCGAGTCATCTGCTTCGCCTTGCCCGAAAGCGCTATTGACGGCGAGCTTGCCGTGACTCGTCGCAAAATCGAATTGCAGGCGTCCGCGACCGGGCAACTGCCATTCACCATCAATCCCGCCGATGTTGAAGGAACCCAAATCCGGCTGCGCTTGGTTGATAAACGAGAGACCGAGCCGCAATTTACCAAATCGCTTGACGACGCGCGCCGTATAAACCGAAGACTCAAAGCCGACGGCGCGATGCTCGTAAGTGACGACGATTTGCACGAGGTTCAGATGATAATCGAAAGCGGAAATCGGGCGCAGGAAAAAGAGTGTGCCGAGATTCGAATCGAGATTGTAATCAACGGAACGAATCAGCGTCTCGCGCGACAAAATCATTTCCGGGTTGCGGCGGTCGCGCACTTCGATGACGACGTTTTCCGAACCGGGCAGGATGTCCGGGCGCGACAATTGAATCAGCGAGAGCGTGCCGCCGGGGAAAACATCGCGCGCGAAAGCAGTGTCCGGGCGTGCTCCCGTCAAACTCACAAAATCGCCCTTGTCATTCTCTACATGAACCTTGATACCCGTCAGCTTGCGGCTGTAAGAAGCAAAGCCGGCTTCATCCATATCCGCTTCCATGTCGCCGAACATCGCATAAGAACGCCCGCGATCAAATCGCACGAAGAGCTTGGAATTTGAAGCGGCGTCTTCATAACGAGTCGAAGAATCACCGAAGAGCGTGTATGCGCGCTCAAGCGGATCAAACTGGAAGACACGGTCGCGTCCCGCCAGACGATTCAAAGGCTGCTGGCTGTCATAAGCGAGGGTCAGCAGGTTATTGCCGAAAAAGCGACCGCGATAGAAAAAGTTGAGATGCGTCCGCACCGTCTCGTCCGTGCCGCGCGCTTCCATCTCCGGCGCGGCCTTGCCAATCGAGACTTCGACGAGGCTGACCATAAGCGGATCGCGCACTTCGGGCGTAAAGCGCACGCGGCCTTCGGCCTTGACGTTGCCGAGCGTGGCGTGCAGTTTCGTTTCGCCAGCCGTGTTGTCCGCAATCAAAGCGACTACAGCCTCGCCGCCCACGAGCGAGACGACCTGTTGCTGTGCGTTCGCGTTGACCTGTTCGGACACGCCGTTGTTCGCCGCAGTGACCTTCGCGCCCGTCAGCGCAAGCGCGGACGAGTCGTTATCTTCGGTCAGGCGCAGGCGACCCGCGCTGGTTTCGATAGCTATCTGCGCATCCGCAGCCGGATGTCCCCACTCGTCCAGAGCGCGCACGCGCACAAGGGTCGAGTCGCGCCCGGAAGCCTGAAGCTCGCTTTTCTCAGCCACTATCTCCAAACGCTTTGCGGGGCCGCGCCCGTAAACCGTCAGCTCTGTCACGCGCCCTTGTTCTTTGTTCGGCCCCAGGGCCGAGACGCGCACGCGATTCGGGCCGGGGCGCAAATTGATGCCGACGAAACCGTATGTGGCAACCGCGTTCTTGTGGTCAACGCGGGTCGTGCCGATGCTTGAATCAGAGATGCGCTCGCCGTTGACTTCCAGTGCGACCGTCCAAGCTTCTGCGACGCGCGCTTCGACCGCGAGCGCGGGAGTAATGATAACCTCATCCACGATTGGCGAGAGAACTACAACCTCGCCCGGCGCGACAGGCTCAATCGTCTCCGTCGCTTCAACCTCAAAAGTTCCGGGCGCGTTCGGCGTGGCGGATGGAATCGCAGGGTTGCTCTGGCTGTCGTTCGTCGCGGCTTTCTCTGTCCCGGCGATGCTGGAACCGGATGCCGGAAGCGAATCGCTTGCAGGAATCTTTGAAGCCAACTGGCTGCCGCCAGAGGCCGGACGCAGGGCGAAGTTCTGGCGCAGGAGCGCGCCGCCGCCGAGCGGCGTGCGCAAGAGGCGCGTCCAGCTTCGCTCAGACCTCGCGCCGTCGTCTTTCAAATTGTAACCGTATGGCAGCGTGATCGGATCGAGCGAGATAACAAGCGCGCCTTCCGAGACCGCCGGAAAATTATAAAGCCCCTGTGAGTCTGTGACGACCGATTGACCGTTCGCCAGATACAGGCGCACGCCTGAAACAGGCTTCTCGCCTTTATCGAATTGCCCGTTATCGTTCGCGTCCTCGAAAACTCTTCCTAAAATTATCTGGCGCATGGAGAAGACGCCGCGCCCGATACGCACGCGCGCCTGCGCCGGTGGCGTCGTAATCGTTTCGCCGCCCGCGAAATGCCCGCCCGCGATGGCTGTATTGATCTGTTCGCCCTCGCTCGCGTTGACTCCGACGCGCACGCGATAGGTCAGAACGGCGCGCTCGCCCGGTTGCAGTTGGCCGATTTGAAAGACGAGCGTCGAGCCTTCGATAACGGGAGTGATGCTCGTCGTCTGGCTTGAGCCTTTCTGCAAAGTCGCAGTGCCGACCGCATACTGAAACGACGGCGGCAGCATGTCGCGCACCACGACATCTAAAATCGCTGCGGCTGTGGCATTACGCACTTCGACGCGATAAGTCAAAACGTCGCCGATCTCTGCCTGCGCGCGGTCAACCGTTTTCGAGATGTCGAGCGTCGAATTCTCGAACATCGGAATGTTGAGCGCGATGTCCGCGAGATTGTTGATCTCGACCGTTTCCGTCGTCAGCTCAAACCCGCCCGCGACCGCGACCGGCATTCCATCAAGCGCGCTCACGGTCATCGCAAACAGGTTGCCGGTCGCCGGGCGCACGGAGATTTGCAAGAGGCGTGAGCGATAATTGGTGGCCGTGACGTTGATAAAATAGGTGGCGGGCAGTTGCGCTGTGCCAACCTGTTCGGGAGTCAGAGCAAAGCTGAAATGCCCCGCTCCGTCCGAAGGAAAGGGAT
>JACMLC010000180.1 GCA_014379795.1 Pyrinomonadaceae bacterium | reverse complement strand
TTTATGAGAACCGTGACCGCCATCTCTTTTTGCAAACAGGCAAGCTGCCCTTCTTCCGAGACCTTGCTTTCCTACAGCGCGTTCGGTTTAGAGACCGAGCGCGAAGCCTCTATCAACGCGCATCTGTCGGGCTGCGATTTCTGCTGTGCGGAATTGCAACTGCTGGCCGAATGCCCGCAAGCCGAAGAAGGCGAAACCCTGACCACGGAAATCCCGCCGTCCCTGCGCCGTCTGGCAGAAGAACTTTTGACCGGCAGCTTTCTCACCCTCGATATGTTTTCCGAAGCGGGTTACGAGAAAGAGCGCCTGACGCTGACGGACGCTTAAAAGATTTCGATTCCCCCTGCTTTCCTTCCCACACACGACGCGTCTCACCTCGACGCCTGACACATTCCTACGCGCCCGTCTAATTTTCATATCCAATTTAATTGATTCAGTGTACTATCCCCAAGTTTTCTTCACTCGGGTTTAGTATTTTGTCTGCGAGTCTTACCATCCTCGTGCGCGTCTTAAAGGCCGAAGCGTTCGGTCTCATCTTATGGCTCTGCTTCACAAAAAGGAGCCGAGCATTCAGGTCTTAATCCAAATGAAAGTTTCCCGACTTACCCTCAACGATTAAAGGAGAAAGCAAATGGCTAGAAAGCTAAAGATTTGTCACGACAAAGTCTTGCCGCAGGAGATTTTCCGGCAGCAGCGCACAGTCAAAACCCGTGGCCGTAACGCCTCGCGTGCAGTATTCGAATTCAGGAAGATGTGGATTAACGGCTCGACCTTACGTGTGAGTTTTATGAGCGGCGGCACGGCGGCAGAACGTGCGCTCGTCAAAAAACAAGCCATGTGGTGGTCGGAGCATGCCAATCTGACGTTCGAGTTTATAGATGTGCCGGACGCGGAGATTCGCATCACTTTCGATGAGAATGACGGCGCATGGTCATATATCGGGACTGACTGTCGCACGATCCCGCAGAACGAAGCGACGATGAATCTGGGATTCATGGACGGCGGCACGGTGGCGCATGAATTCGGTCACGCGATTGGTCTCGGGCACGAGCACCAAAACCCGCAGGGCGGCATCGAATGGAATGAAGACATAGTGATACGCGAACTCGGACGCCCGCCCAATAGCTGGACACCGGCGCAGGTCAAACATAACGTCTTGGAGAAGTATCGCGCGGATCAAATTCGTGGGACGACGTTTGACCCGAACTCGGTCATGCTCTACTTCTTTCCGGGGAGCTGGACCAAGAGCGGCAAAGGCACCAAAGCCAACGAAAAATTGTCTGATATGGATAAGGCTTTTATCGCGAGCGCAGCGGCCTATCCGCGCTCGACTCCGGTTCAGGCGGTGAAGCTGACCGTCAATGACAAAGCCAAATCAGCCAGCATCGGCAAACCGGGCGAAGAAGACCTCTTCTCCTTCACAGTAAAATCCGCTGGCCGTCATACGATTGCGACCGGCGGCAACACGGATGTCATCATGAAGCTGTTCGGCCCCAACAGCCAGACCGGCCTGATCGCGGAGGATGATGACAGCGGCGTCGGCTCGAACGCGAGGATTATCGCAGACCTCATTCCCGGCCAGTATTTCGCACAGATTCGGCACTTCAACAAGGCTGGCGGAACCGGCTCATACAGCATCAGCGTGCGTAAGTGAGAAACAAATGAGCCACAGGTAAACGCGGACAAAATGAGAATCATTTTGAAGACTTCTAAGACAACTAACCACTAAGGCACAAAGACACTAAGAGGAAAATAAAATAATTTCTTAGTGCCTTTGTGCCTTAGTGGTTAAATTGCTTTATTCTTATCCGCGTTTATCTGTGGCCTCTTTTTCTCCTATATCTTGAGACAATCAGTAGCGGCTCTCAAACGCTTTAAAATCTTCTTCAAGCTTCCATTGCAGGCGCGCCTTCTCGCTGCTTTCGATGTATTGGCGGCAAGCGTTGGAGATGAGCTTCATGCCCTGCACGTCTTTGACGCATTGTGGGACGGGAGCAAACTTTTTCGCATCGCTCCAGAGGCTTGCGCCCGGCAGAAACGCATATTGAAGACTGTTGCGCGCCATCGTTTTCAATTGAACGTAACCGAGTCCCTGTTCCTCTGCGGCTTTCAAAAATTCGCGCGAAATCTCCGAGCGCGAAACGCCTTCGTCATCTGTCGCCAGCGCGACAGGCACGCCGTATTGCATGTATGTCGCGAGCGGGTGCTGCTCTCTGGCGACACCTAAAATCACGTCGTTGCTCGTCAGGCAGACTTCGACCAACACGTCGCGCCGCGCCATCTCTTTTAATAATTCGTAAGGCTCGTCTTCGTGCATGATGTCAACGCCGTGGCCGATGCGCTGCGCGCCTGCCTTCATGACAGAGTCGCGGATGTGAAAGGTCAAGCCTTCGGGCGGGACGATGCCGGGAGCCAGCTCGCCCGCGTGCAGCGTGAGGCGCGCGTTCGGATAAAGCGGGCGCAGGCGCCCGAGCATCTCCATGTGAAGCGAGAAATCTCGCATCGCTACCAATCCGTCTTCGGCCTGCACCAGATTCAGAGCGACGACTTTCGAGTTCGGGTCAGACGCCAGCGTGAACCCCATGACCATCTGCGCGAAGACAGAGCCTTGTGACCCCGCACGCGCCACCTGAGCGATATAGCGAATCGTCACCAAGCATCCGGGGTCTGCCTGCGGCGTTCCGCATTTCAACGCTTCGTCTTTTTTCGTTTCGGCATCCTGCAAAGCCTTGATTGCGGCCTGCGCTGCCTTTGCCATCTCATCGCTCTTCAGCTTGCCGAGCGTGCCTTCAAAGTTTCCATCCCAACCCAGCTTGTCTCCGATCTTACCCGACGCGCCGCCGTCCGGCGTGAGCATCAATTCAAGATAAGAGACGCGTCCACGGGCTGCGCGCTTCGCGGCGTCCGCCAGCATCTGTCCCGTTTGGTTCCATGTCGCCGCGCTGAATTTTCCGAACGTGTCAAAGAACTGGTCATGCCCGTTCTGTCCCGAAAACTGCCAGTAGCGCATAGACCAAGCGTTAATCATTCGCCTGTACAGGCCATCATCCGTGAGGGCTTGGCTCGCAGACAGTTGCCCCGCCGCCGTGTTGCATGGAGCCTCAGACAGCGCCATCGTCATCTGGTTCACGCATAACTTTTTCTCGGCAGCCCACTCAAGATAACGCTCCGCGTAAACGGAACCAGACAGGTGATTGTGCAGGTCTGCGCCCTTCGGCATCCTTAACAGGAAAGCCAACTGCTGCGGAGGCGATTTGCGTAT
>JACMLC010000179.1 GCA_014379795.1 Pyrinomonadaceae bacterium | reverse complement strand
GCCGCTCGGAGCTTTTTTGTTGGAGCATTTTTATACCAACTCGAAGGCGGCGCACCCGACGATGGGGCAGCAGCATTTCAATGAAGCGGTCACAGACTTGCAGGCCATCCCCTTTATCCTGCTGGTGGAGACGACGTTTATCTTTATCCCGCTCCTGTATCACGCGCTGTATGGCTTGGTGATTACGGTCGAGGCGCGTCCGAATAATTTAAATTACCCGTACCCGCGCAACTGGTTTTATACGATTCAACGCATCACGGGCGTGATTCTGTTCTTCTTCATTCTCTTTCACGTATTGAATTTTCGCTTCGGCCTGATTCCCGGCCTCAACACGACATCGGTAGCGCATGCGCCGGATCAGGCGTTTCAGATCGTCTCGCGCGAATTCAACATGGTTCCGATTTTTATCATCTATCTGATCGGCATCACTTCGACCGTCTGGCACTTTGCCAACGGCATCTGGCTATTTTTGGTTGACTGGGGCATCGCCATCGGCGCGCAGGCGCAAAGGCTGACGGGTTATGCGTGCATCGGATTCGGCGCGGCGCTCTTGTTTGTCGGCATCAATGCGATGGTCGCTTTCGTTCGTCCGGGCGGATTGCTGGGAGGGCTTCTTCACTGACATGGGCGAAGTTAGAACACAAGCGCAAATTACAAACGCGGTTGATGAAGAGCTTGCCAGACGCGGGCAACTGACATCAGAGCAAGTTCGGCGTTATGAAGCCGACGCGCTTGTAGACACTGGGGCTGTTCGCAACGTGATTCCAACACATATTGTTCAGCAGTTGGGTCTTGCCATTCGTGGGCAGCGCGTCGCTGAATACGCTGATGGGCGTAAGGAAACGGTTGATGTGACAGGGCCTGTTATTTTCAACATCAATGGCAGGGACACGCTGGAAGAAGCTCTCGTGTTGGGCGATGAGGTCTTGATTGGTCAGACCGTGTTAGAGAAGCTTGATTTGCAAGTTGATTGCGCAGGACAAAAGCTCGTGCCGAATCCTGCGCATCCAGACCAGCCGGTGACGAAAGTTAAGTAAGGAGACGTTGCAGAAATGGCAACTGTTGGGAAAAACGGAATCAAGATTGCGGTGGTCGGCGGCGGTCTCGCAGGTCTTGCGGCGGCGATGAAGATCGCAGAGGCAGGCCACAGCGTAGACCTCTTCTCGGTCGTGCCAGTCAAACGCTCGCACTCTGTCTGCGCACAAGGGGGCATCAACGGCGCGGTCAACACCAAAGGCGAAGGCGATTCGACCGCGGAGCATTTTGACGACACGGTTTACGGCGGCGACTTTCTAGCCAACCAGCCGCCAGCCAAAGCCATGTGCGAGATGGCTCCCGCGATTATTTATCTCTTTGACCGGATGGGCGTTCCCTTCTCGCGCACGAAAGAAGGCTTGCTGGATTTTCGTCGCTTTGGCGGGACAAAGCATCACCGGACGGCTTTCGCAGGGGCTTCGACGGGGCAGCAGCTTTTGTATGCGCTTGATGAACAGGTCAGGCGGCATGAGGCCGGGGGCAAAGTCCAAAAGTACGAAGGCTGGGAGATGATGTCGCTCGTCTTGGACGATCATCAGGTTTGTCGCGGCCTTGTCGCGATGGATTTGAAGACGCTTGAGATGAAAGCTTTTAAAGCAGACGCTGTGATTATGGCGACCGGCGGCCCAGGGCTTATTTTTGGAAAATCCACGAACTCTATGGTCTGCACTGGCAGCGCAGTTTCAGCCTGTTATCAACAGGGCGCGCGTTACGCCAACGGCGAATTTATACAGGTGCATCCGACTTCGATTCCGGGCGAAGACAAGCTGCGCTTGATGTCTGAATCCGCGCGCGGCGAGGGCGGGCGCGTCTGGGTTCCGCGCGCGAAGGGCGACACGCGCGCTCCGGCTTCGATTCCGGAGCGCGAGCGCTGGTATTTCTTAGAAGAAAAATATCCGGCCTACGGCAACCTAGTCCCGCGCGACATCGCGACCCGCGAGATTTTCCAAGTCTGTCTGGATAAGATGGGCATCGGCGGCGACAACCAAGTCTACTTAGACCTGACGCACATTCCTGCGGAAACCCTTGACCGCAAGCTCGGCGCGATCTTGGAAATTTACGAAATGTTCGTCGGCGATGACCCGCGCCATGTGCCTATGCGAATCTTTCCCGGCGTGCATTATTCGATGGGCGGCTTGTGGGTAGACTTTGAACAGCGCACGAACATTCCCGGCCTCTTGGCCGCAGGCGAATGCGACTATTCGATTCACGGCGCAAACCGACTGGGCGCGAACTCGCTTGTCAGTTGCGTCTTCGGCGGCTTTGTCGCCGCGCCCGCAGCGATTGAGTTTGCCAAAAACGTAGAGCGCAACGGCGCGGATTCCAGCGCGCTTTACGAACAGGAGTTAAAGCTACAGGAAGAGAACAACCAGCGATTGATAAAGCAGAGCGGCAACGAAAATCAGTACAAGCTGCATGAAGAGATGGGCAAGTGGATGACGGACAACGTGACTGTCGTTCGCTATAACGACAAGCTCAAAGAGACGGACAACAAGCTGCTGGAATTGATTGACCGTTACGACCGCATCTCGATTAATGATTCTAATCTGTGGGCGACGATGGCTTTGCCGCATGCTCGCCACCTCTGGAACATGCTGCAACTGGCGCGCGTCATTACTTTGGGCGCGCTCAATCGCAACGAGTCGCGCGGCGCGCACTACAAGCCGGATTTCCCAGACCGCGACGATGAGAATTTCCTGAAGACGACGATTGCGGAATATTCAGGCGAAGGCCCCGTTATCTCTTACGAAGCGGTTGACAGCTCGCTCATCAAACCGCGCAAGCGCGATTACAGTAAGGGCAAGCAGGACACAGCGAAGGCCGCAGCAGGCGCGAAAGGCTCTACGCTTCCGCCGAAGGACGGCGCGCCGCAAGTGCTGTCGCAAGACACTGAGCAGAAGCCGAAAGACCTCTCTGGCCCTGCGGTCTGGAATCAGAACAAAGAGGAAGTGCGCGACGTGAATCATGGCGAGGCAGAGACGCGCCGCGAGCAGGGCAAATCAATCGAAGACGCAGGGGGGAAATCTGACAAGGTTTAAGGTTAAGGATTTTTGGAGATGTCTGTACAGCAACACACTTACATCACGCCGGAAGAATATCTGTCGTTCGAGCGTCAGGCGGCGTACAAGAGCGAATACATTGACGGCGTAATTTATGCGATGTCCGGCGCGAGCCTAACGCATAACACGATTGTCTCGAATCTTATTATCGAATTAGGCACTCAACTCAAAGATAAGCCCTGCCGTGCGTTGCCGAGTGATATGAAAGTGCGCTTGCCGGATTCGCGCAAGTTCTTTTACCCGGACGTTTCTGTGGTCTGCGGCGAGCCGCAATTTCATGATGACCGCAGCGATGTTCTGCTCAATCCGATTTTGGTGATAGAGGTTCTTTCGGAAAGCACAGCGGCCTTTGACAGAGGCGAAAAGTTTCAGGCTTATCAGCTTGTAGAGTCTTTGCAGGAATACCTTCTGATCTCGCAGGACAAGCATTTGATTGAACAGTACGTCAGGCAATCAACGGGCAGTTGGACATACACTGCGACGGTCGGCTTGGAAAGTCTTGTCACTTTGCCGTCCATCGCATGCACGCTTTCGCTGAAAGCAGTCTACGACAAAACAGATTAAGCTTATGAGCGCACAACCGCACACACACGCAACACCTAATCGCACGCAAGCCGCAACGGTCGAGATACGCATCCGGCGGCGAGAGAACACGGACGCGGCGCAATACTGGGAGACGTTCGAGATTCCCTATCGCCCGAACCTCAACATCATCTCGTGCCTGATGGAGATTCAAAAAAATCCCGTCACCAAAGATGGCAAGCAAACGACGCCGCCCGTCTGGAACATGAACTGTCTGGAACAGGTCTGCGGCATCTGCACGATGGTCATCAACGGGCGCGTGCGCCAATCCTGCTCCGCGCTCGTAGACCAATTAGACCAACCCATCACGCTTGAGCCGATGTCAAAATTCCCGAACGTCCGCGATCTCATCGTAGACCGCTCGCAGATGTTCGACCACCTCAAGCGCGTCCACGCCTGGATCGAGATTGACGGCACGCACGACCAGGGACCCGGCCCGCGCATGGATCAAGAGGATGTCGCGGAGCGTTACGCCTACTCGCGCTGCATGACGTGCGGCTGCTGTCTCGAAGCCTGCCCGCAATATGACGGCGACAACTACATCGGCCCGCAGGCCATCGCGCAGGTGCGCCTCTTCAACATGCACCCGACCGGCAAGATGACGCGCGACGAAAGATTAGAAGGCATCATGGGCGACGACGGCATCACCAACTGCGGCAACGCGCAGAACTGCGTGAGAGTCTGCCCGATGTCCATCCCCCTGACGAAAGCCATCTATGAAGAGAACCGCGAGACGATCATTCACGGCCTGTTCGGCTGGCTCAAACGTTGATGAAAACAAAGCTAAACAAAAGCGGCGGAGCTTGAATCGCAAGCTCCGCCGCTTTCGCTTTGTTTGAGGTTCAGAGTGTTATTCCCCTTTGTCGGTGATGTCGGCTGTGATGTTTAGGTATCTCCGGGCCATGCCACTGATGATAATGAACTTGCCATCAGGCTGTGCTATGACCGCGCGGATAGAGGCTACATACGGCTTCACCAAGTGGCTTAGAACGATGCCATCTCCGCTCAACACACTTATCAGGGTATTAGTGGTGGAGACTAAGTCGGAGGTTCTGGCGTGGACAATCCTGCCATCAGGGAGGATTGCGCCTCTGCCATTTATAAGCCACCTGCTAGACACCTCTAGCTGTGCATTGGGAGCAAATGTTGGATCAAGCTCGCCGTTAGCTTGAAAACGCGCGACCTTGGTCCCGATGGCAAGGATTTTACCGTCCGGTAGCTTTTGCAAAAAACTGAAGCCACTATCAAACGACTCGTCTCTTCCGTCAAAGTAGGTCTTTTGGAATTCGAGCTTACCGGTTCTGCTCAGTTGCGCGACGACAAAATAGCCTCGATAAGGGGCGTCGCGTAGATAGCTGCCTCCGACCAGAATTTTGCCTTCAGGCGTGATAGATACAGACCTCAGCTCCGAATAATAAATAAGACAGGGCGTAAAGGGCGGGTTGGCGATGTAAAAAAGAACGATGCCGGGGCTATGATCGTTATTGCCGCGGCCAAAGGTCGGGTCAAGCTGCCCCGTGCTGGTGTAACGCGCCACCATGAACGCGCCATTGCAATAGCTCACGTCAGCTCTCAACCCGCTACCGACGACAACGATTTTGCCGTCAGGCTGAATCGTTAAGCCCTTGATGGTACGCGTATAAGGGTTCTGGACGAGAGAGATACCGCCCTGCCCGAATGAGTGGTCTAAACCACCGTCAGCGTGAAAACGCACAAGGAGCAGATACAATGTGTTGTAAGGATTCGAATCTGCATATGAATAACCTGCGACAACGATTTTTCCATCCGGCTGAATCGCCACCGCCGCCGCAACATCGCTGAAAGGCGTCGGAGAGATGGCGACGCGGCCTCTATTGCCAAAGAAGACATCGCGCCTGCCGTCCGCGTTATACCGCCACACGGAAAACTCGCCTTCAGCGGGCGGGTCAGTGTAATGCCAACCAGTCGCCACAATCTTTCCATCCGGCTGAAGCGCAAAGGCTGTGCCTGCAAAACTCGCTTCGCCACCAGCCCCAAACGTCAGGTCGAAGGTTTCGTCCCCAAGCGCCTGTGCCGCGCAAGCGTTGATGACAAAGACAGCAACGAAAAGGGTCAGCAATGATTTTAAATGAGAGCGCGAGCGCTTCGCTGAGCATTTGAGTGTGCGAGAGTGGGGCATTATTTTATTACTCCTTTAGAGATAAGACCGTTGCGAGCCTGAGAGGTCGTCAATCTATCACGAAACAGGGCTATCTAATAAGCGAATCGTGCGATGGTCATTCAAGGTCTGTTCGGCTGGATGAAACGATAAAACCTTCCGGCATTC
Organism: Pyrinomonadaceae bacterium; assembly: GCA_014379795.1. GTDB lineage: Bacteria > Acidobacteriota > Blastocatellia > Pyrinomonadales > Pyrinomonadaceae > JACMLC01. The sequence goes on along the minus strand of JACMLC010000179.1, from coordinate 2,029 downwards.
CAGAAAGTAAGCAAACGCGGCACAAGTGTCAGGGGTTGTGCTGCGTTTTCGTTTGTGGCGCTGCGCCATATCAAGCTCTCTTCTGAATGTTATACTGCAAAGAATGGTAAATGCCGCGCTTGGAAGCGTGCGATGACGCATCAAGCCGTACAATAACAGTGATGCCGCTGAATCCTAGTGATTGCGCGCAACACAGAAAATCATGTGCCTAAAGAGATCATTTAAGTCGTTAACTGTCGAGAGATGAATTTATTTCAACCGCAAAATGCAGAGTATGAAAGCCGTGTCCGCGAAAGCTTCGGGCAACAGCGAATCATGCAATTAATCGGCGCTGCCATTGAGCGCGTCGAGCCGGGCATCGTTGACATCGTGCTTCCCTTTCGAGAGGACCTGACGCAGCAGAACGGGTACATTCATGCCGGCATCATTACCACCGTCGCAGACAGCGCGTGCGGTTACGCGGCTTATACGCTGATGCCCGCCGAATCGGGTGTCTTAAGCGTCGAGTTTAAGATGAACCTGTTGCGTCCGGCTGCTGGTGAAAGGTTTGTGGCCGAAGGGAGAGTTATCAAAGCAGGCGGCACACTGACCGTAGCGAGATGCGATGTTTTCGGCTGGGTTGCCGGAGAAGCGAAGATGGTGGCGACGATGCTGGCAACCATGATTCGCAGGTAAAGAAAGGCTCGTCTGTGGCGTCGGCAGAGCAAAAAGGCCAATAAATTCGCTGTTCCAATGTAACTTTCGTTTTTCCTCTTGCCATCATCGGCCAACCTGTATAAACTGCGTTTAAGCAGCATCGGTTTTGCTGTCACTTCTTTTTAGGCTCTTCCCGACGCTTTCCAACAGGAGCTGAAGCAATCAAGCATGGTCAATCCAGAGACCTTTGCGCAAGCGTCTGCCGCGCAAATCACATCGCAACTCAACCGTTCACAAACTCCGCAGGCTCTCGTCAACGCACTGGCGAGTGATTGTCTGGCGCGGGTTCTCAACTTCGATTACTGCACGCTCGTGCTGCCGGATGTTGATGGACAGGGTTTGCGCATCTGGCGCGCGACACGCACCAATACTGCTTCGGGGCGGCTGGCAGCGGCGGCGGCAATCTTTGCCGAAGCTCATAATCTGCTGGCGCACGCGCTGGCGGGCGGAGCTTCAAAGGTCTTCGGCGAGCATGAGCTGAGCCGCGATGACACTGAACATTTCGGCCACGAAGCAAAGTCTGCGCTCGCGCTGCCGCTCTCTTTCGGCGGCAAGACATTCGGACTCATCTGCTTTGCCAGCATGCAGCCGGACGTTTACAAGCGTGAAGATTCAGAGCGGCTGATGTGGTTGGCGGATCATGTCGCGGCTGTGGCGCAATCGGTTTTGCTGAATGCGCGGATGGAGACTTTTACAGACGCGAAGCGCGAGATTGACCGGCTCAAGAGCGGATTTATCAACACGCTCGTGCGTGACATACGCTTGCCGCTGACGAGCGTGCTCGGATTGCTGGAGCTGTTCGAGAGCAAGCTTCAATCGCGCGAGCCTTTCGATCTGGAAGACCGCCATTTGCTCAACTCCGCTTTGGAGCACGGCGACCGCATGCGTCGCCTGTTGGACGACCATCTTGAGGTGGCGCGCCAACAGGAGCAACTGCTTTCACTGCATCCCGAAGAAGTCGAAACGGCATCTTTTCTTGAAGGCATCGTCGAACCCTTGCGCGGCGAAGCAGCCCTGCGCGGCGTCGAGCTGAACATCTCCGTCAGAGAGCCCGAGATGCTCCTGCATGTTGACGCACGGCAAGCGCGGCGCGCGCTCTCGCATGTTCTGACGGCGGCGCTCGCGGCCACGCCCGACGGCGGCGCTGTGAACATAGCAGCGCAGGCGATTAAGGGCACGCGCGTCGGCGATGAAGGAAGACGTTTTATCATCATCAACATCATAGATTCCGGTGCGGGCATTCCGGCCGAAGAAGTACCTTTTGTCTTCGACGCTTTCTGGCAGGCGGGCGGCAACAACCGCGCGGGCGCGCAGGGCGTCGGCTTAGCCATCG
>JACMLC010000178.1 GCA_014379795.1 Pyrinomonadaceae bacterium | reverse complement strand
GCCGATTGTCACGCAGATGACGATTCTGCCGGACGGGAACACCTCATTTGGCACGACGCCGGAAGTTTTCACCGCGCGGCTCGACGAGTGGGGCGCGGATGTTATCGGCCTTAACTGCGGCGTCGGCCCCGCCATCGTCCTGACGGCGATTGAGAAGATGCGCAATGTAACGAACAAGAAATTGTCCGCGCAGCCGAACGCGGGCTTGCCGCGCGACGTGCAAGGGCGACAGTTTTACATGTGCTCGCCTGAGTACATGGCGAAGTATGCGAAGCGTTTGATTCAGGCAGGGGTCAAGCTCATCGGCGGCTGCTGCGGCACGACGCCCGCGCACATCAAGCTCATCTCGGATGCGGTGCGCGCGGTCTCTCCGCGCAAGCAACATGTGGTCATCACGGAATCCGCGCCCGCAAGGGTTACTGAACTGATGCCCGCAGACATCCACGTCGTGCCGCCCGAAGAACGCTCGCACTGGTCGCGCAAGATTACCAACGGCGAGTTTGTGACTTCCGTCGAAGTCTTGCCGCCCAAAGGCTGCGATGCGCAGAAGACGCTCGACTCGATACGACTCTTGAAAGAGGCCGGCGTGGACGGCGTCAATATCCCTGACGGCCCACGCGCGCAAACGCGCATGAGCGCGCAGGCCACAGCCGTGCTCGTTGAACGCGACATAGGCATCGAAGCCGTCCTGCATTATTGCTGCCGCGACCGCAATCTTTTGGGGATGATGTCAGACCTGCTCGGCGCTGCCGCACTTGGATTGCGCAACCTGCTTTTAATAACCGGCGACCCGCCGAAGATGGGGCCGTACCCTGACGCGACTGCGGTCTTTGACATAGACTCTATCGGCCTCACGAACATGGTCAACAAGCTGAATCACGGGCTTGACCTCGGCAACAATCCGATTGGCAGGCCGACCGCGTTCTGCATCGGCGTCGGCGTCAATCCCGGCGCGATCAACATGGAAGAAGAGATCAAGCGTTTCGAGTACAAGGTCGAAGCCGGAGCGCAGTACGCCATCACGCAACCCGTCTTTGATACAGAGCAACTGCGCGATTTTCTCAAGCTCATAGAGCATGTGCGAATCCCCATCGTCGCGGGCATCTGGCCGCTCGTCTCTTATCGCAACGCGGAGTTCCTGCACAACGAAGTGCCGGGCGTGCGCGTGACTCCTTCGATTATGGATCGGATGCGAATCGCTTCCGAGTCAGGCAAAGAGGCTGCGCGGGATGAGGGCTTAAAGATTGCGCGCGAATCTCTCTTGGAAGTCAGGGATTTGATACAAGGCGTGCAGGTCTCCGCGCCTTTCGGCAACGTGCGCTACGCGCTCGAAGTCTTTAAAGTGCTGGAAGAATTCGCAACACCAAAACAAGAGACAGTTGCAGTCAGTTAAGAAACAATTCTCAATTTTTCAGAACCTGCTGTAGCGCTTCGATCAGCATCGAAAATTGAAATTTATATCCTGATTGCTTGAGCCTTTGCGGCTCAACCCGCGCGCTTGAGAGCAGGAGCGCGTCCGCCATCTCTCCAAAGGCGAGACGCGCGGCGAAAGCAGGCACAGGAAAAATCGTCGGGCGTGAGAGCGTGCTGCCCAGCGTTTTAGTAAATTCCAAATTGGTCACAGGATTCGGCGCGACCGTATTGACCGCGCCGCTCAGCGATTCATTCTCTATAGCATGCTGGATAATCCCCACCACATCATCAAGCGCGACCCAGCTCATATATTGCTCGCCGCTGCCGATTTTGCCGCCGGCGCCAAACTTAAAAGGCGTGAGCATCTTTGCCAGCGCGCCGCCTTTCGAGCTTAAGACGATACCGATACGCACATTGACGACGCGAATCCCGCTTTGCGAGGCAGGCGCGGTCGCCGCTTCCCACTCGCGGCAGACCTCCGACAGAAAATCATTACCGGATGAGCTGTCTTCGCTTAAAATTTCCGCGCCGCGATTCCCGTAAAAACCTATGGCTGAGGCTGAGACCAGCACGCGCGGTTGAGGGTTAAGCTGTGCCAGCGACTCGCTCAACAATCGCGTGCCCTTAACGCGGCTGTCGCGGATGCGCTGCTTTTTTTCTTCAGACCATCTGCCATCGGCGATGCTCTCTCCGGCTAAGTGAACCGCCGCCTCGATGCCGTTCAAACGCCCCGCATCAATGCTTCCCTGCTCAGGGTTCCAGTTCGCTTCACTCTCATTCTTTGCCTGCCCGCGAACCAGTCTGATGACCTCATGGCCTTTGCTTTCAAGCGCAGGCACAAGCGCATTGCCGACCAGCCCGGTTGATCCGGTGACCAGAATTTTCATCTTTTCCATAGCCTCTCACAAAAAGCATTCTTAAGTAGGATTACAATACCAGAAATTCCCTAACGCATCCTGTCAGAACCGCCTGCGGTAGCGGGCGGGTACTCAACGTGGAAAAACCCGCCCGCTACCGCAGGCGGTTCTGACGCATGAATTTCCTGCTTGCTTTTCAAATCGAAAGTTGTAGAATGCGCGCGTTCGACATCCCTTTCAGGCGTGCCTATAGCCTCGATTCCCACGGCGCGTCAACCGAATCACCCACACAACCTTTTTATAAAATGAGCCTTGCTTGACGGAGCTATCCTCAAAATGCGTCGAATCACTTTATTCGCTGCTCTGCTGTTATTGTCGCTCGTCGTATGCGCTCTCTACACGCGAGGCGCGTTCATGCAGTCTGCTCCCGTGCGACGCGTCACACAGACTACGGAAGATAAGCTGAATCTCAATCCGACCTTGAGCGGCGACGGGCTTCAGGTAGCCTTTGAATCAAACGCAGACCTGAGCGGGACGGGCGGCATCAGCGGCTTTCGCGCTTTCCGCGCCTCTCTAGACACAGAGCCTGCATCGTTTTCTCAATTGGGCGTGGCGCGTGCCGTCGCTCCGGCCATTTCGCAGGATGGCTCTGCCGTTGCTTTCGCCTCCAAAGAAAATCCGCTCGGAACCAACGCGGACGGCAATTCGGAAATCTTTCTTTACGCGTTGTGACTGGAAGCATATTGTGTCCGCAGCGGACACAATATGCTTCCATCCTCCCCCGGACAAAATATGCTTCCAGTAAGGGTATCGCTTTAAGAACTACTACTTTAGGAGCATGTTGGCAGAATCTTTTAGACAAAAGAAGGGACTATAAGAACATTTTAGCTGCATCTGCTAAGGCATCTCTTTTAATATGTTGTAAATATTTTGGGATATTGCCTGAAGAAATTCTTGTCTGACTTGCGATGCAGTTTGGTAGTATAAAGATTCCGAT
>JACMLC010000177.1 GCA_014379795.1 Pyrinomonadaceae bacterium | reverse complement strand
TGTCCAGCACGCGCGTCATCAGGTGCAGCACGCCCAGGGAATGCGTAAAGCGTGAATGCTCCGCGCCCTGATAAGTAAAGAGCGCGAGGCCAAGCTGCTTGATGCGGCGCAGACGCTGAAACTCCGCAGCATCCACCAGGCGCACCATCAACCGCCCCTCAACCGTGTCGGTGCGAAGGCGTATGATGTTGTGAACCGGGTCGCGGTAGATTCTCTCCGACACGCGCTCTCACTTAAGCTTTCTGCATCTGCCTGTGGATTTCCAACGAGCAATAGATATTAGCATCTTTTGCGTCAGCCGTAGACTGAACTATCGCCCTCAATAACGCCTGTGCACGGAAGAGGGGAATTGAGGCTGCTCCATGATAAAGAGCTGGAGCGTTGTGATTTATGGATAGTGACCATTTTTTTGGATTTCGGGAGGCGCATACGGCAAACGCCCGGACGGGCTAAATCTATGCAGGGCTTGGGAATTTCGCGCCTTCGGGGACAAGGCATAATAGTTGCTATACTTTAACGCGAGAAATTATGTATTTTCTTCGAAACTCATTAAACAACATGCTGTCTGGCGTCGAGTTAAAGGGAGAGGGCTGTCTGCCCTCCTCTACTCATGCTCAGGGAGCAGCATATTTGGCATCAGAAAGTTATAGTCAAAAGAAAGGAATGGAAAGCATGAAAAGCAACATGCGAATCTTCGCCACGGCGATGTTAGCCCTCTGCTTATCGCTCTTTGCTACCAGCGTGATGGCGCAGACCTCCACGACCGGTAACATTGAAGGCACGGTTGTTGACGCTAACGGCGCAGCAGTTCCGGGCGTCACCATCACGGTGACCAGCCCCAACCTGATTCAGGCGCAGACGGCCACGACCGATAGCGAGGGTCGTTATCGCATCCTAAATCTTCCTCCGGGCAGATACACGGTTGTGGTAGAAGAGACGGGCGGTTTCGGTCGGTTCGAGCAGCCTAATCTTGAGGTTAATCTCTCGAAGACCTCGACCTTCACAGTCACGCTGGCGCCCAAGGGGCAGTCAGTGGTGGTTGATGTGACGGCCAGTGCGGGCGCGGCGGTTGATACGACGCAAAATACAACCGGCACGAACGTTTCGACCGACCAGTTCTCAAACTTCCCGACGGCTCGTACAGTGCAAGGTCTGTACACGATTGCACCGACCGTCAGTCGCTCCGGCCTGCGCGATGCGTCTGGTCGTGACCGCGACCCTTCAGTCGCCGGATCATCGGGGCCTGAAAATAACTACATTCTCGACGGCGTGAACACGACCGACCCGGCCTTTGGCGGATCGGGCGCGAACCTGCCCTTCGAGTTTGTGCAGGAAGTGGAAATCAAGACCGGCGCATTCGGCGCTGAGTATGGTAGAGCCACAGGCGGTATTTTCAACGTCATCACCAAGAGCGGAACCAACGAGTTTCATGGCGATGCGTTTGCCTTCTTTACCACCAAGAGCTTTGTGCGGCAGGTGAAGAACACTCCCTTCACGGGCGCGGCAGCCAGCGGCTTTTCCGAGATCGACGCCGGATTCGATATCGGCGGCCCGATTATCAAAGACAAGCTGACGTTCTTTGCGGCTTTCAACCCGCAGCGTCGTGAGAACACTTTCCTGAGACAGACGTTCCTGACTGAGGATGAGAACAAGATCACGACCCCGTTCTACGCGGGCAAGCTGACTTGGGCGCTCAATCAGAAGAACACGCTGACCTTCTCGACGTTCGGTGATTTCACCCGTCAGGAAGGCTTCCTCTTCCGTGTCAACGCGCGAGTCCCGGATAGCGGTTTCGGCGCTGACCCGAACAGCTTCCGTGGAACCATCGAGACGGGCGGACATAATTACGCGCTGCGTCTTAACTCCACGATTACGCCGACCTGGATTTTTGAGGGACTGTTTGGTCTCCACTTCCAGCGCGCCAACACCTTACCCGGCGATGGCAACACGGCGGGAAGCGCGCGCCAGATCACTGACCTGTACGCGGTTCGTATCGGCAACAACGTCCTGCCGGTAACCAATACCGTTGGGGTGATTGCTCAAAGCGGCGGACTGCAAGGCGCTTTCGTTGATGGTCGTGGCGGTGTCCTTGAGCGCAACTTCGTGCGTCAGGGATTCGGCCTGATCTCGGATCAGGACAGAGACCGCTGGGAGTTTGCTCTCAGGTTCCAGAACCTCTGGGGCAAGCACACCTTCAAGTACGGTTTTGAGTACAACAACAACATCTACAAAATTCGGACAACATCGAGCGGCCCGGCGGGAGTATATAATGACCCCTTTGGCGAAGAGTTGCTGGATGTCTTCGGTAATCCGGTTCCTGCGTTTCGCAGATCAACCAGCATGTTAGGCGGCGTTCGTGTCACCAATCGTTTTGGCGTCTGCACGGCAGTCAACGCCACTACGGTTCAGTGCCCGACCGGTGGCTTGACGAATCGTCTGGCTGCCATCGTGCTGGCGGGTCAGGGGCCTGCCGGCATCCTTGCTGTTGTGACGAACGCGGCGTTGACCGATGCACAGTTGACGGTGAACCCGATTCTGGTTCTCAACTCGGTGCGCGCTCGTGACTTCTTCCTGAACACAGGCGATGGCGAGACCTCGACCAGCGTCCAGAGTTTCTACATGCAGGATGATTTCAAGCTGACGAGAAACATCCAGCTTAACATGGGACTGCGCTGGGATTTCCAGACCGCTAAAGGTACGGATTCAACCTACCTCAAGCTGAACAAGTTCGGGCGCAATATCCAGCCGCGCGTCGGCATTATCTGGGACTTCACGGGTAAGGGCAGAGGCAAGATGTATCTCAACTATGCCCGTTATCTTGAGACCCCGATCCCGCTCGACATCAACGTCCGCGCAGGCGGCGATGATATTCAATTGGATAAAAACATCAACGCCAGCCAAGTGAATGCGCCTAACGGCTCAAACATCGTGGCGGGCGCGGCCTCCGGCCTCGGCTGCATCGGCTGCGAGCCGACTCCGATTGACTTTGACATCAGACCGCAGACGGTCAATGAAGTCGTCGGCGGTTTCGAGTACGAAGTCGTGAAGGACCTGACGCTCGGCGCGGCAGGCCGCTATCGCACACAGGGTTCGGTTATCGAAGACGGATCGTTTGACGGTGGCAGCAGCTACTTTCTCTTCAATCCGGGCGAGAGCCTGACCGAGCGTCTTGCCTGCGCAGGCAACCCGCTCGCGCTTCCCGATCCGATCCCGGCTCAGTGTTTCGGACGCGCACGTCGTTACTATCGCGCGCTTGAGTTCACGGCCACGAAGCGTTTCTCGAACAACTATGCGTTCATCGCTTCTTACGTGTTCTCCAGCCTGATCGGTAACTACGAAGGCTTGTTCCGTAACGATAATGGTCAGTCCGATCCGAACATCACTTCGTTGTTCGATCTGCCCGACCTGCTCGATAATACGTATGGACGTTTGCCCAATGACCGTCCGCACCAGTTCAAGTTCAACGGCACCTACCAGATGCCGTTTAAGCTGATGGTTTCAGGCAACTTCTACATCCAGTCTGGAATTCCGTTTGACTCTTTGATTCCCGACGATGTCTACGGCGAGAACGAAGGCTTCGGCGTGCCGCGCGGCACGGCGATCTTCCCCGCAGACGCTCCGGGCGGAATCAAAGCGGGCAGCAATCGCACCCCGACGACTCACCAACTCGATCTCGGATTCTACTATCCGATCTCGCTTGGCGAGAGCAAACAGTTGCGCTTGCAGCTTGACTGGTTCAACGTGACTAATACGCAGCGCGCGATCTTCGTGGACAAGACAGTGCGTTTCAGCAACGGTATTCCGGGCGCGGCTCCTGGCCGCTTCGTGAATCCGTTCTTCGGAACCGGAACAGTCTTCCAGTTCCCGTCCGCGCTTCGCTTAGGTGTGAAGTTCTCGTTCTAAGCTCGCTGTTTTCAAACATGCCCGTAGCTCGCAAAAGCTACGGGCATGTGACAGCCTTAACCGGGAGAAGCGCAAGAGCTAATTGCGCTTCTCCCTTTCTTTTTAGTAAGATTCCTGCACTGCCACATAATTCAAAACCTATCCCCCTCGACCTTCGTGGACGATTAAGAAAGGAGTCGTCAATATGTTTCTCCCTTCAGGTCGGGCATCCGCTCACATCCACACAAGCTTGCTCCGCTTGTTTCTGATCGCGCCGCTGCTCATCTTGCTCTCGCACTCAACGCTCTACGCGCAGGGCGGGACGGATTACACAGGCACGGGCGGTAAACATACGATTCAGGGACGCATCTTCTTTCCTTCAGGCCGCCGCGCGGACATCACTATCAAAGTCAAGCTGGAAAGCATGAACGCCGGAAATCTCAGTGTCTTTGCGGATTCTTACGGAAGCTTTAGCTTTAAGAATCTGGTCGGCGGTTCCTATACTGTGGTCATTGATGCCAACGAATACTATGAGGGCGTTCAAGAGAGTGTTTTTATAGACGACGGAGGTAATCAGGCTTCCAGAACCATCGCTCGCACACAGAACGTCCAGATTCATCTCCAACCCAAACTCGGCGCTGAAGGTAAGCCGGGAGTAGTCAACGCCGCGCTGGTCAATGTGCCCAAGAAAGCGATTGAGCTTTACGGCAAAGCGATAGAATTCATTCAGGCGAATGAGCTTAAAAAGGCTGTCGAGTATTTAAATAAGACGCTGGCGATTCACGCTGATTTCCCACTGGCGCTGAACGAGCTTGGCGTGCTGTACCTGCGGCTTCGCGAGCCGGGAAAAGCTGTGACGCCGCTCGCTTCTGCCGTCAGGCTGGCTCCGGATGATTTCGACCCGCGTCTCAACTACGGCATCGCGCTGTTGAGCGTCGGGGAGTTTGAAAAGGCCGAAGCCGAGCTGCGGCAAGCCCTCAGGAAGAATGATGGCGCGGCGACGGCTCACATGTATCTGGGAATGACGCTGCTCAGACTCAGCCGGTTTGATGAGGCGCAGATTGAATTACTTCGCGCCACCAGCTTGCCGGGTGGAGACCGCCTCGCGGACGCTTATAAATATCTTGGCGGGCTGTACTGGAAAAGGGGCGAATACCAACAGGCTGCCGATGCTTTGGAGAAATACGTGAAGCTCGCTCCCAAAGCCAGCGACGCTGAGCAAATACGCGGCACGATTAAAGAATTTCGCAGCCGGAAGAATTAATCGCACTCGTTAAAATATAGCGGTTATCAAATGAAAGCGACTGACTCCCGCAAAGGCGCAAAGAAAAACTCAATCTCTTGCTTTGCGCCTTTGCGCCTTTGCGGGAGATGTTTGTACTCGTTAGCTTGACTTTACTCCTGAGGGGAATAGATTCTTGCATATCGAATTAACAATCAACCTGTCGGGAGCGGTTTATGTTTGAAACACGTTGCAGGAAAATCAAGCTCAAGGAAGGCTCGATTGACCGCGTGCGCGAGTGGGCTGAAGAAATCAACCGCCGGAAGGATGAAGCGCTCGAAACTTTAAGAGACGAAACCGTCATTATCGAAGCGGCCTTTCTGGATAGGACGGAGCAGGGAGATTTTCTAATCTACTATATGAAGGCGGAGAGCTTTGAGCGCGTCGCTGAAGCATCCAGAAACACGGTTCATGCGATTGATGCTTATCATCATCAATTTACACGCGACACATACGAAGAGCAAAAGCCGCTTGAGCTGCTGATTGACCTTGACCGGATTGAAGAAGTTTCCTGAAGACCCGTGAAGCGACGAGGGAAAAGCTAAGATGAGTTTTATCATTGACAAGATGGGCGCGGAAGATTGGGAGCAAGTGCGCGTCATCTATCTTGAAGGCATCGCGACGGGGCACGCAACATTTGAGACGCAGGCTCCCGAGTGGGAAGTTTGGGATGCGCGCCATCTTCCATACAGCCGCCTCGTCGCGCGTGATGGCGAGACGGTCAAAGGCTGGGCGGCACTGAGCGCCGTGTCGAGCCGCTTTGTGTATGCCGGCGTGGCGGAGATCAGCGTCTATGTCGGCCAGAGCTACAGGGGCGAAGGCATCGGCAAGGCTCTGCTCGAAGCTCTGGTCAGCGAATCCGAGCGCAACGGCATCTGGTCGCTTCAGGCGGGAATTTTTCCGGAGAACAGCTACAGCATCACCATGCACAAGCAATGCGGATTTCGCGAAGTCGGCAGGCGCGAGCGCATCGGCAGGATGAACGGCATCTGGCGCGACGTGGCGCTGCTTGAGCGGCGCAGCGAGATTGTCGGCGCAGACTAAAACGAAAGGATGAAGGATGAAGGCGGAAGGATGAAGTAGCTGCTGTTAAAGATGAACGGCTCAAGCTTAAATAGCATGCCCTTCATCCTTCATCCTTCATCCTTCATCCTTGCCCCGTAATGTCGTTTCTCTCCCTTAAAAATATCTCGAAGCAGTATGGCGCGACGCGCGCGGTCAGGGAGTTGTCGCTGGAGGTTGAGCGCGGCGAG
>JACMLC010000176.1 GCA_014379795.1 Pyrinomonadaceae bacterium | reverse complement strand
TGTTTGAGCCTGCGTAGCTGGCGGCAGAATTGATACCGCAGAGTATCTGTCGCCTGCTACGCAGGCTCTGGTGTTGATGAATGCTGAGTGACCCCATGCTGGCGCATGTGGCTACACGCTGCCGCCTGCTACGCAGGCTCCTTGAGTTGCCTTATCTCGAACTCCCGTGCTTTTACTGCCAACTGCCAACTTGTTTTACGGGAGCGTGACGGCGCGCACTTTTTCTTCCTGCTCGCGGCGAAACTCGCGCAGCTTCTCGCGCAGGTCTGGGCGAGAGTTGGCGAGAATCGCGATGGCTAGGAGCGCGGCGTTTTTGGCTCCGGCTTCGCCGATGGCTAAAGTTCCGACAGGGATGCCGCCGGGCATTTGGACGGTTGAGAGCAGGGAGTCCAAGCCCTGTAGCACGCTTTTCATAGGCACGCCAAGCACGGGAAGCAAAGTGTGCGCGGCGATGACGCCCGCTAAGTGAGCCGCGCCGCCCGCCGCCGCGATGATGACCTCGACGCCGCGCGCTTCCGCGCCTGAGGCAAATTCCGAAGCGAGCGCAGGCGTGCGATGCGCGGACATCACGCGGCATTCATGCGCGACGCCGAATTTTTCAAGCGTCTCGTCTGCATGTTTCATGGTTTCCCAATCGGATTTGCTGCCCATGATGACCGCGACTAAAGGCAAGGATGAAGGATGAGGGATGAAGGATGAAGTAGAAGTATCCTTCACATCTTTCGATTTTGGCTCGGCTTGTTTCGACTTCTTATTATTTTTCATCTTTCATCCTTGCTTTTACTTGGTAGCTCCTGAATATCCTGCCTTGCCGTCAAAGTTGTAGAGGTTTTCGGTCTTGATAAAATCGAAACCGGCTCCGGCAACGGCTTGCAGTAAGGTTGTGATTTGCGCGTGCGTGATAGTGCTGTCATTCGCAAAGTAACGACAGCGCCAGTGGTCTGTGCAGAAGGTGTCGGGCTGACCGGCAGGCCAGACTTCGACGCCGCGATTGCTGATGAGCGCGAGCTTGACGCCTTCCGTCTTGACTGCCTGCAAGCTCGCGCCAAGCTCTTCGGCAGAGCCTGTGTGCCAGTCTAGAAAGACATCCACGCCGACCAGTTCTTTTTTCGCGGGCGCACGGTTGCTGATGAGCGGTTTGGCTTCGACGGCTTCATCACCGGCTTTGTAACTGATGGCTTTTAAGGTCTCAGGCTTTTGCCCCAGACGTTTGACCACCGCTTCGGCAAACTCTTTCGTGCCGACTTTTTCTTTGCTCACGCCGTCCGTGAAAATATCGTAAGTGTGAACGCCGTCTTCAAGAGTTCTGAGCCAAGCGTTATGCACGCGCTCTGCGATGTCCGTCTGGTTAATGTGTACGAGCATCAAGACCGCGCCGAGCAGGAGGCCGGAAGGATTCGCCAAGTTTTGTCCCGCGCGACGCGGAGCAGAGCCATGAATCGCTTCAAACATCGCTACGTTTTCACCGATGTTGGCAGAGCCTGCGAGACCGACTGAGCCTGCGATCTGCGCCGCTACATCCGACAGAATATCGCCGTACAAGTTCGGCATCACAACGACATCGAAATTTTCGGGCGGGTCGGCTAATTTAGCCGCGCCGATGTCCACAATCCAGTGGTCTGCCGTGATGTCCGTGTAGTCCGTAGAGATTTCATCAAAGACGCGATGAAAGAGGCCGTCCGTCTGCTTCATGATGTTGTCTTTGATAAAGCAGGTGACTTTCTTGCGATTGTTGCGCCGCGCGTACTCGAAAGCGTAGCGCACGATCTTTTCGCAGCCGGGACGCGAGATAAGTTTTAAACATTCTTCGACCTGATCGGTCTGGCGATATTCGATGCCCGCGTAGAGGTCTTCTTCATTCTCGCGGACGATGACGACATCCATGACGGGATGTTTGGTCTCGACGAACGGATGATAGGAAACACACGGGCGCACGTTGGCATAGAGGCCGAGCGTCTTGCGCACGGCGACATTAAGGCTCTTGTAGCCTCCGCCCTGCGGCGTCGTAATCGGAGCTTTGAGGAAAACTTTTGTGCGGCGCAAAGAGTCCCACGCTTCCGGCGCGATGCCTGCCGAATTTCCCGCCAGATAAACTTTTTCGCCAATCTCTATGGTTTCAATATCCAGACGCGCGCCCGCTTCTTTTAAGATATGAAGCGTCGCCGCCATAATCTCCGGGCCGATGCCGTCGCCGTGCGCGACTGTGATAGGAACATTGTTCGACATGATGCTCTAAAATTTGCCTTTCGATAATTTCGCGTTCCGTTGCGCGAGAGCTTAAAGGGATTGTGCAATATATGTCAAAAGAGTCGGGGCAAGCAACGAGGAAGAGGAGCGAATAATGTCCTAGGATTGCCTTGCTGAACTAAGAAGGTGAAAAGCCCTTGCGGCCAGTGGTCAAGGGGCGTACAATAGGCGAACGGTTGTTTCACAGGTGAAAGATAAATATTGAAGCGGTATAAGCTCCATGATATAAGGCAATTAGGCAGGCCGCACTTTGCTTAATGTCTCACTAATTATGGAGGGCAGTATGAGCAGTTCATTAATTACTCGCCCCCTAAAATTCAACCCTGCCCTTTGTCTCACGGTTGGAGGATGCTCCCACTGCCAATACCGCCTTTTACAAGTCACGGGATTCTTCCTTTAGGTATCCATGATTGCGATATCAACGAGGTCGAAACGATCTTTGTATATAACAATCAGCGTCGTTCGATCTGGACGGGCTTTACATCATTTCTAAGAATAGTTAGGCCGATTCCAGAATTTGATTTGGTTTATATTGATGGAAGCTTTATTACCGACAAACAATCGCCACGCGATGTTGATATTGTCTTGGAACTTGCCGACGTGCAAACGCTGTTTACGATACTGAGTACGCATCCACATTTATATGATCAAGCATATATCAAGAGTGCCTTCTTAGTTGATCTTTGGATTAGCTTTGTGCAAGTTCCACCTAACATGCCCGACCTGAGAGAGTTCTTTCAGTATGTGCGACCAGAGGATGCCATAGGACGTGGAGTAGCTGTAGGTTCAAAAAAAGGGATATTAAGAATTTCACTTCGACAATGAATACAAACCGCGAACAATTCGAGAAGTGGAGTGATGTCTTAGACTATAAGGCGCGCATCCTCTACGCCCAAATCGCGTTATTACAAAGGGGCGCGAGCGAACAGGGAGTGAGTGACGAGTTACTTGAGGCATTGTGTGCGCCCTATATGGATCTCTTAAAAAGTATGTATGCTGAGGATTATCCGCTAGCTAAGGCAATTGAAGAGTCTGACTTGGTAATTCGTTTAGAAGGCCCGGCGATTAACCGAGAAAGTCCGCGCATATCTATTATCACAGGGGTATTCACTAGAGTTCGCAAGCAAGTTGCTAATGTAGCCAAAGCTATTGCGCAAATCTCAGATTATAGTAAACGTATTCCGAAGGAAATGGATTTAGGACTATCAGCATTTGCTAGAGGTAGCCTGATATTAGGATTTACACTGCCTTCTCCTGAAGAGATTGAAGAAGAAAAGAATGGTCAACGAAATCTTTTAGGTGAACAAGACCCGCTTTACCAAGCTGCTAGACAAGCCATACGGACAATCGGCGTAGTAACTCAACATGTTGCAGAGGGCAAGCCGATAGATGAACTGTCTGAATTTGTGCCAGATGCAAAAGTAAGGGACGCCGCTCTTGTAGCTGTAGAAAGTTTCGCGCCAACGGGTAGGCAAGGCATTGACTCAGTTAGTATCGGCGGTAGAGAAATCACGACCCAAGAAGCTGCACCTCTAACCTCTACTGTGAGAGCGGAGATACACGCACAGTTGGAGCATCCCGTTCTTGGTGACGAGAGTGTAACCTTTATTGGTGACGTACGCGAAATAGACTTGGATTCACGCCGTTTTGATTTGCGCCATATTGAGAATATGGAAATCAATGATGTGCGCTGTAGCTATGTAGATGAAACAGACGATGAAGCCGCCGAATGGCTTAACAAGCGAGTCGAAGTAACAGGGAATGTTGAGAGAGATCAGTCAGGTAAAGCTAAACTCCTAGATGTGGCCACGATTAAGGTCTTAGAATAACCCCCTAACTTTGAAGACAGAGTTTTAGTAAGTCTAGAATGCTAAGACGCGAGGCCGACACGGCGCAGCAAATCTTGGAAGCTCGGGTTGGCGCGCAGATTATTCCATTTCGGCCAGACTTTTAGAAAGTTTCTTTATTCATAACCTTTTTCAAACCATCAGCAGACCGATGCGCTGCCGCAAATCTTGAAAGCGCGAATCATCGCGGAGGTTGTCAAATTCGGGGTCAATGTCGAGGTCTGGCAACTGGCTGTTGCGTTCCGCATAGGCTTTTTCGAGCCACTCGAAGGCCGCCTGCTTTTCATTCAAGCGGACATAGACAGTGGCGATGCTGTAGCTCAACATCTCGCATTTTTCATATTCTCGTTTTAGTTCTTCGATAGTTGTTAGCGCCGCGTCGCGCTCGCCCGCCATCGCGCGCGTTCCGGCCAGAGTTCCAACCAGCACCGGATTTTTGCCCGAATGCTCGACCGCCTTTTCGTGTGCGGCGATGGCTTCGGCGAACATTCCCTGTTGCGCGTAAGCCATCCCCTGCCCGAACAAGGCGGGAACAAAGTTCGGATTCTCAGCCAGCACTTTGCCATATTCCTTGACGGCTTTGTCGTATTGCCGCGAATACAAATACAGCCCGCCGTGCCCGGACGCTTCCTGCTGTACACGTCGCCAACTGCGACTCCGATTGTTCTTGCCAGCGACCTCGTTTCACCGATGAGCATCGCGCGACACCCGGAGACAGGGGATTTATTCGTGACGGAAATCTTCACGGGGCGCGTGATGCGCCTCGCCGCCGTCTCCGCGCAGCCTTGAGAGCGGCGCGAAACCCTTAACCCCACAATTTATAGAGCCTGAGCTGCGAGCCGAGGCTGATTCAAGCGCCACTTCGCATTTTTTGCAGTGATTTGCTCATCTTTCGGGCTGTCAGAAACGCGTCAGAACTTTTTCACATTCGTCGCAGGACTTTAAACCGGCTCTCGAAGGATTATCCGCGCTGCCCGCTCAAAAAAGGACAGGCAGGCGGGCGAGTTTGATATTCGATCCGCGCTGATGGGCATGCCGCGTTTTGGTGCATGGCAATCATCAAGCGAGTTTGCCGGAGGCAGCATGAAAAAGACGACTGTGGAAATAATCATCGAGACCGAGGAAATCTTCATCATGCGTAAATCCGGCGAGCGCGAGCGCGCCCTGTGCGAGAGGTGCGGCGACGAAGCCAAGCTGTTTCTGCCGCCTCCCGTAATTGAAGAGCAGGAGATGGCAAATCAATGCCCCCAACTGAAGGAGAAGAATCATGAAAGCTAAAATCATCACACTCGTTCTCGTGACCGCATTGCTTAACCTCGGCGGCGGCAGCCTTGTCACCACGCACGACAGCGCCGCTTCACTTCCAACAGCATCACTCACAAGTATCTCTGCCGCGAATCAGACAAGAATCTCTGAGACCTACGGCAAACTGCCCTTAAGTTTCGAGCGCAATCAGGGACAGACCAGCCGCGAAGTCGAATTCCTCGCGCGCGGCAGCGGCTACACGCTCTTTCTCACACAAAAGGAAGCTGTTCTTAAGCTTCAATCAGGAACGGTAGATACAAGGAAGCGTCCTGACGCGCTCAATCGAAAATCCAAAATCCAAAATCCAAAAACGTCTGTCCTGCGGATGCAGCTCAATGAAGCCAACCCTGAGCCGCGCGTCGAGGGACTCGAAGAGATGCAGGGCAAGAGCAACTACATCAACCTGCATGATGAAACACAAACGGTCGCGGGCGCGCCGCATTACGCGCGCGTCAAATATGAAGCTGTGTATCCCGGTATAGACATGGTCTATTACGGCAAGCAGCAGGAGCTGGAATACGACTTTATCGTCGCGCCCCAAGCCGACCCGTCCAACATCTCCATGACTTACGCAGGCGCAGACCATCTGAACATCGAGCCGGACGGCGCACTCTCTCTGCAACTCGGAGAGGAAACGGTGCGCGTCTGTGCGCCTGTGCTGTATCAGGAAATTGACGGCGAGCGGGTAAAAGTTGACGGCAGTTTCCGTCTTCATGATGCACACCGCGTCTCTTTTGACATCGGAACGTATGACAAGAGCCGCGAATTGGTGATTGATCCGGTGTTGCTGTATGCGACTTATCTAGGCGGCAACGATGACGATGAAGCGAACGGCATCACCGTTGATGCGGCGGGCAATGCTTACGTGGTCGGCTCGACCTACTCGACCAATTTCCCGACCGTTACCGGTTCGCTCGGAGTGACAGACCCGGACACGGCGACGGTTGATCTCTTTGTGACGAAGCTGAATCCGCAGGGCACAGGCCTCGTGTACTCGACCTACATCGGCGGAACCGCAGACCAGTATGGCAGCGCCATCGCCGTTGATGCGACGGGCAAGGCGACCATCGTCGGACAGTCAACCGGCAGCGACACGGACGGCGACGCTTTCGCCGTGCGCTTGAACGCGGCGGGTTCTTCCGCCAACGCTGCCAACGGCGGCTACGTCAAAATCTTCGGCGGCCTCTACGAGGATTTTGCGGAAGATGTCGCGTTGGATGCAGCAGGCAATGCTTACATTTCGGGCGAGACCGCCAGCATTGGCGGCTCAAACTTTCCGGTGCTCAATGCTATTCAACCGACCTTCAGCGGCGGTATCTACGATGCTTTTCTGACCAAGCTTGATGGTGCCGGAAATATTACCTACTCAACCTATCTGCATGTGACCATCCCCGGAGACTATGACGAGCTGGGTTTAGGTGTGGCCGTTGATCCGGCGGGCAATATGTACGTCGCGGGCTTTGTGCAGTCCTTCTGCTCGCCGCCTTGCGACAATGCTTCGAGCTTTATCTTTCGACTCAACGCTGCCGGTAATACTTTCGCTTACGCTGGCATCTTGGGCGGCAGCGCATTCGAGCGCATCAATGACATAGCAGTTGATTCTGCGGGCAATGCCTATCTGGCGGGAACGACGACTTCGCCTAACTTCCCGACCGCCGGGCCTCCGATTCAAGCCGCTCCGGGCGGTGGTGAGGATGCTTTCTTTACCCGGCTCTCACCGACCGGCGCCATCACCTATTCGACCTATCTGGGAACTGCTTCGTCACAGTCAGGCGAGAGTATCGCGCTGGATTCGACAGGCAACGTGTATCTCACAGGAGTGAATACGCAGTTAGATGCGGACGGCGATGTCTACACCTTGAAGATGGGCAAGAACGGCAGCACTTATCTGATGTCGGCTGGATATAGCTACACGTTCGGCGGCACCAATACAGACCTGCCCTATGCGATTGCAGTTGATGCGGCGGGCAATGCGTATGTCGCGGGCGTCACTTCCTCGACGGATTTCCCGGATACTCCCGGCGCGTTTCAAGGAACTAAAGCTCCCTTCTCAGATGCGTTCGTCGTCAAAGTCGGCAACGCTCCCACGCCGCCCAACGGCGCGACGGTCGCGGACTTTGACGGCGATGGAAAGTCAGACCTCTCAGTCTGGCGTCCCTCGAACGGCGCTTGGTACGTCATCCGCAGCTCCAACAATGCTTTTAGCGGACAAGGCTTTGGCATCAATGGCGATAAGATTGCGCCCGGCGATTATGACGAAGACGGCAAGACAGACCTCGCCGTGTTCCGCCCCTCGAACGGCACCTGGTACATCATCCGCAGCAGCACCGGAGTCTTCAGCGGCCAGCAGTTTGGAACTAATGGTGATATTCCAGCCGCCGGAGATTATGACGGCGACGGCAAAACAGACATTGCTGTCTTTCGTCCCACAAATGGCACTTTCTACATTCTGCAAAGCGGCAACGGAGCCTTGCGCATACAGCAGTTCGGAGCCAATGGCGACAAGCCCGTCGTCGGCGATTATGACAACGACGGCAAAGCAGACCCGGCTGTGTTCCGCCCGTCAAATGGGACTTGGTATCAGTTGCGGTCAACCGCCGGATTTACGGGCGTGCAGTTCGGCATCTCGACAGACCTTCCGGCGCAGGGAGACTTTGACGGCGACGGCAAGACAGACCCGGCTGTGTTCCGCCCGTCAAACGGGACATGGTACTTGCTCAGAAGCACGCAGGGCTTTACCGGGCAGCAATTCGGGGCTAACGGAGACCGGCCTGCGCCCGGAGATTACGACGGCGACGGTAAGACGGATGTCGCGGTCTTCCGCCCCTTGAACGGCACTTTCTACATCATGCAATCGCAGGCGGGATTTCGCGGTCAGCAGTTCGGAGCCAACGGCGACGTGCCGGTCGCGGCGGGTTATATCCCTTAAGCCTACAGGGCTGGCTTCGGGGGCAGGCGGAGTCTGAGGTTTCAGGGTTACCTCAGACTCCGCCATCGTCTGAACGTGTGGAAGATTAACCACAGAGGACGGGAGAGGAACACAGAGATAGATATTGATTTGTCTTCCTCCCTGTCTTCTGTGGTGAGGATTATTTTTCTCCTGACATTCAACTGAAAACTGCTCTAAAACCCGGCGCGCTTGAGCATCGCCGCAAAGCGCGGGTCGGGGCGCAGGATGTCAAACTCCGGTGTGGCCTTGAGCAGCGGCACGTTGATGTCGCGGCGCTCAAAAGCTTTTTCGAGCCACGCAAAGGCTTCGTCCGTATTGCCGAGCCGGGCGTGAATCAGAGCGATTCCGACAGACGGGACTTTCTCTTCTTTGATTGCTGTTGAGAGTTGGTCGAGGAGGCGCAACGCTTCATCTCGACGACCTGCGCCCGCATAAATCGTGGCGAGATTCATCTGTGTGATCGGCAAGCCATTGCTCAGCTTGACGGCCAGTTGTGCTTCCTTGATGGCCTCTTCAAACATTCCTGAATGCAGGTAGGTACGAGCGAACGTGTAATGCGCGGGCATATAGTTGGAGTCCAGATCGAGGGTCTTGCGAAACTGCTCGATGGCTTCATCGTAACGGCGCGCGTAGAAATAGCTGTTGGCAAGCGTCGAGTTGATGGGCAAAGAGAGCGGGTCAAGCTGCTGCGCGTGTTTGACCTCTGCTATCGCCTGCTCGTGACGCTCAACAAAGCCGAGATACATGCCGTACCATTGATGCGCGGTTGAATAGTTGGGATTCAGCTCTATGGCGCGGCGAAACTCCGCTTCGGTGCGCGGCCAATCCCAGTCGTAGCTCAGATGAACCCAGCCAAGCGACGCATGCGCTTCGGCCAGTTTATCGTCAAGCTCAAGCGCACGCAGCGCGGCAGCCTTTGCCAGCGGAAAATAATCTTTGGGCGGCGCGCCTGTGTAGGCCGGGGTCAAACCGTAAGAATCCGCCAGCCCGACGTAGGCGAGCGCATAATTCGGATCAATATCCGTCGCCTGTTTGAAAAATTCGGCGGCCTTTTTGAAGCCTTCGGCGTTGCGCTTGTTCCAGAAATAGCGGCCTTTCAGATAAGCTTCGTAGGCCTGTAGATTCTCCGTGTAACTCTTCTTCAGCCTTTCACTCTCTTCGCCGCTTAATTTAACGGTCAAGGCAGTGAGGACCTTCGCGGAGATGGAATCCTGCACGGCGAAGATGTCCGTGAACTTGTCATTAAAGGTTTCGCCCCAGAGCTGTGCGCCGTCGGCGACGCGCAGGAGCTGCACGCTGACGCGAATGGAATCACCCGCGCGTTGAATGTTGCCTTCGAGCACGGCCTCGACTCTAAGCTCGCGGCCTGCCGCGAGCGCATCCTTCTCGGAGTCAACGTATCTGCGCACAGCGCTCGTCGGCCTGACGATAATCTGGCGCACGTTGCCGAATTTTGTAATCAGCGCGTCGGCCATCCCGATGCCGAGGTATTTCTCTTCCTGTTCACTACTGATCTCTTTGAAGGGCAAGACCGCAAGGGTCTTAACTTCGGCGGGCGTTTGCGGCTGTCTTGCGCGACGTGAAAGCCAGAAGTAAGCAGCGAGACCGGTAATGGCAAACAGCAACAGGAGCGACAGCAGCGCCGCTCTTGATTTCCAGAACGGGCGACGCACGATGGCGTGCGGTACCGCAGCCTGCGGCGCAATAGCGACCGCTTCTGAGGCCGCGATGTTTAAGAGCGCGGCGGCGTGCCCCGTTTCTTCAAGCGCGGTTTGCGGCAGCATGGCTTCAAGCGGCGCGGCTTGATCTTCCTCTACGTGCTTGACGATGTGCGCACGCGTGCGTTTCCTCAGAATGAATTGGTCGGCCTGTTCTTCGTCTTCAGTAATTTCCCTGACCTGCGCGACAAAGCGATAGCCGCGACGGGGCAGCGTCTGGATATAGCGGCTTTCCTTTTCGCCCTCTCCCAACAACTTTCTCAAACGCGAGATGTTTTGCGTCAGGTTGCCTTCTTCGACAAAGGTGTCCGGCCAGAGTTTTTCAATTAGCTCTTCCTTCCCCATCACATGGCCGCTGTTTTCCACCAGCAAGAGCAGCGTGTCAAAGACCTTCGGCGTCATCGAAATGACTTCCCCTTCGCGCAGCAGCAGCCGCTCCGCAACGTCTATACGGAACTGGTCAAATTCGTAGAGGTGAGAAGATTTGCGGCTCATTTCATGGATAAGAATTTACCAGAAGTTCCGCAGCTTGCGGAACTAAATTTCTACTGCAATTTTCTCTATCTTCGCCGCCAGAATAAAATCGCTTTCGCTGAGGCCGTCAATCTTGTGCGTCCAGATTTTAATCTCCGCGTAGCCCCAGCCGAAACAGATGTCCGGATGATGTCCCTGCTCTTCTGCAAGCTCTCCGACGCGCAGGACGAAGCTTTGCGCTTCAAGAAAATTTTTGAACTCGTAACGCTTTTGCAAGTGATGCTCGCCTATGACCTGCCACCCTTCCGGCCCCAACTCGTTCAAAAACTCTTCGATCTCAGCCCCGCGCATCGGCGGGACGCCTCCGCGACACGGCACACACTCGCGGCTCGCTAAATCGCTCATCTTTCGACTCCTTTATAAAACCTTGGCCATCGTAAAAAGCGGCGTTCCAAACAGATCATGCGGGCCATCGTCGCTGCGAAGAAATCCGGCGCGCTCATAGAGCCGGATAGCACGGTCAAGGAAAGGCGTCGTGCTGAGAGTTAAACGCTCATGTCCGTGTTCGCGTGCGAAGCTCTCTACGTGCTTGAGCAGCAATTCTCCGATGCCTTGCCCACGCGCCAGCGGAAGGGCAGCCATGCCGCGAATATATAACGCTTC
>JACMLC010000175.1 GCA_014379795.1 Pyrinomonadaceae bacterium | reverse complement strand
GACCCGTCATCCGCAACGGAAGTCGGAACGACCGCCGCAAATTATTTTTTCGACACGACGGCTCAAGCCAATCAAAATTATTTTTACTGGGTGCGGGCTGAAAACAGCGGCTCGAACAGCAGTTTAAGCAACTCCGATCAGGGCTTGCGTGCCGTTGGAAGCTTTAATAACCAAATTTTTTCTCCTTTATCTCCGCCGCCTGCGCCAATCGGAAACCCTGTTACGGCAGCCAAAGCCTCTCTCGGCAAAGCTCTTTTCTGGGACGAACAGCTTTCTTCGACTCTGACGGTTTCCTGCGGAACCTGTCACAGACCGGGTGAAGGCGGTTCCGATCCGCGAACCATCGTCAACAACGCGCGCTCTAGGAATCCGGGCTTTGATAACATTTTTAATACGCCCGACGATGTTTTCGGCTCGCCCGGAGTTCCGCTCAACAATCTGGACGGCACTTATTCGCTGTCAAACAGTTTCGGATTTAACGAACAGGTCACGTCGAGAAAAGCTCCCACATACTTAAATGCGGGTTTAACTTTTAACGGCTCGTTCTGGGATGGTCGCGCGTCAAATATTTTTCGTGACCCGCTGACGAACGCGGTTCTGCTGACGGAATCGGCGTCGCTCGAAAGCCAGATTTTAGGTCCTCCGGTTTCCTCTTCCGAAATGGGACACGGCGGGCGAAACTGGACGCAGGTGGCAAATCAAATTGCCGCTGCGAAACCGCTCGCGCTCGCCAGCAACATTCCGCCGTCGCTCGCAGAATGGATTAACGGGCGGACTTATCCGGAGTTGTTTGAGGATGCTTTCGGATCGCCCGAAGTAACCCCTGCGCGGATTGCCATGGCAATCGCCACGCACGAACGAACGTTGTTTTCCGACCGTGCTCCTCTCGACAGATTTGCTTCAGCGATTGAACTGCTCACGGCTCAGGAAGACAGAGGGCGCGAGATTTACGTCCAGAATAATTGCAGCTTTTGTCACGGCGGCCCGCTCCTTTCAGATCAAAGCTTTCATAACATCGGCGTCCGACCTCGAACGGAAGATACAGGGCGCGGAGCCATCACCGGAAACGCTAATGATAACGGTAGATTCAAAACTCCGACTCTCAGAAATGTAGAGTTGCGCGCGCCTTACATGCATAACGGGCGGTTTGCGACGCTTGAAGAAGTCGTCGAATTTTACAATCGCGGCGGAGATTTTGACGCGCCGAACGTGAACAATCTGATTCGCCCGCTTAATCTAACCAGTGAGCAGAAAGCAGACCTCGTCGCCTTTTTAAAACGCCCGCTGACTGACCTCCGCGTCAGAGATGAACTGCCGCCGTTTGATCGCCCGCAGCTTTACACCGAATCAAATCGCGTTCCCGAAATAACTGGAACAGGGCGCGCCGGTTCGGGCGGTATCATTCCGCAAGTCACGGCAATCGAACCGCCAGTTGCCGGAAATCCGAGTTTTACCGTTGCCGTGTCGCGTGCTTTGGGCAGCGCCCAAGCAGTTTTGGTGATTGATTCAAATGATCCCGGCGTCGGCTCGTCAATTCCTGCGAACGGATCGTTTGCACGCGTTTCGGTCAATCTCTCTGGCATCGGAAATGGAAACGGTTTCGGTTCGGTCAGCTTGCCGATTCCAAACAATCCGGCTTTGATCGGGCAAACTTTTTACGGGCGCTGGTACATTACCGATGCGGGTGCGGCAAATGAATTTTCGATCACGCAGGCGTTTCGTTTTACGGTTTTCGGCGATTCATCAACCGTATCCGATAAAGCACATGCCGATTTCGACGGCGATGGCAAAACGGATGTTTCCGTTTATAGAGACGGTACATGGTACTTGCTGCAAAGCCGGGACGGCTTCAAGGCCGTGGCATGGGGCACGGCGGGCGATCTGCTCGCGCCCGTAGATTATGACGGCGATGCTAAAACAGATGTCGCGGTTTATCGCAACGGCACATGGTATCTATTGAGAAGCCAGGCCGGATTTACCTCCATCACTTTCGGCGCGGCTGAAGACGTTCCGGTTCCCGCAGATTATGACGGCGACGGGAAATCAGAATTAGCCGTTTTCCGCCCGTCGAATGGAACATGGTATTTCTACAATCTGGCGAACAATCAAACGAGCGCGACAGCCTTCGGAACAACGGGCGACAGACCTGTGGCGGCGGATTACGATGGCGACGGCAAAGCAGACGTAGCAGTCTTTCGTCCCTCTCAGGGAACTTGGTATCTGAATCGCTCCACCTCCGGCTTTACCGCCATCCAGTTCGGAGCATCCGGTGATGCAGCCGTGCCAGCAGATTATGACGGAGATGCTAAAGCGGATGTGGCGGTGTTCAGACCTGCAAACTCAACATGGTATCTACAGCAAAGCACGAACGGATTTTCCGCGATGGCTTTTGGTTTAGCGACTGATTTACCCGTTCCAGCAGATTACGACGGTGACGGCAAAGCGGATGTCTCGGTCTTCCGCGATGGAACGTGGTATTTGAACCGCTCGACGGCAGGCTTTACGGGAGTGACATTCGGCACGTCAACCGACACGCCCGTGCCGCATGCTTTTATTCAATAAGGCGAAGCTATTTTTGCAATCACGGGTTAGAATGAGCCGGGGGAGAGTGTGAAGAATGCCTTCTGGGAAAACCCATGATGCGATCACGTTTATTCTCGCCGCGCCGACGTTCGCGGCGGCTTGGATTGTGTCCGGAAGCATCGTGCTGGCAATCATCATGACCTCTGCGATGCTGTTTGGCGGGTTGATGTTCGGGCCTGATCTGGATATTCAATCCAGACAGTATACGCGTTGGGGCGTCTTTCGCTTTGTGTGGCTGCCGTACCGGATGATTTTTCGCCATCGCTCGCGCTGGTCGCATGGCATACTCTTCGGCACGTTGATTCGCGTCATCTACTTTGCGCTGGTCATCGCAGCGCTCGTCGCGGCGGCGGTGTACCTGCGCGCGGCTTTGACGGGCGGCGCATTTCCCAGCCCGGATGAGTTGGCGCAGGCTTGGCGTGCGATTGAAAGCGGCATCAGCGCGTCATGGGGCAAGCATACGGTGTGGGCTGCGTTCGCGGGCTTATGGTGGGGCGCGGCGAGCCACACCCTGACAGATGTCGCGTGGTCTGTCCTGCGCAAAAGCTCGGAAATATTTTAAGGGCAGTGATGAGTGATAAGTGATAAGTGATGAGATAAGACGAAAAGCTTTTTCTTATCACTTATCACTCATCACTTATCACTGCCTTTTCATGCTCTCTTGCCTGCGATCATCCGGTAGACGGCGAGGAGGATGATGGCGCCGACGACGGCAAAGGCCATGCGGATCAGAAAGCCTCTGTCGCCAAAGCTACCTGTTTTGCCGGCGATGCCGAGCGCCTCTGCAATAAAGCCGCCGAGCACCGCGCCCGCCACGCCCAGCAGCATTGTGATAATGCACCCGCCGGGGTCTTTGCCCGGCATCAGGAGCTTGGCGATAACGCCCGCGACAAGACCGAAGACGATCCACGAAATCAAAGTCATACTTTTCTCCTTTTATGTAAGCGAGGCAAGTATACTTCAATTTCCGGAGCGCGTCTGTGCCAGACGGAAAGCCTGACGCCGGACGGCTTCCGAAACGTTGCGATTCTGCGAGATATGCTGCAAGTCTTTGAGGCGGATGCGCGACAGGATAGAGATCGCGGCCACAATCGGCGTGCGCGGGTTGCGCGCCAGATTATGGATGATCGGGTACGAGCGCGCCCACGCGCGATTCATCGCAATCAGGCGCAGGACTTCATCAGAGACCGTCCGCATCGAAGAGATGTTTTCGATCTCGTGTTCCGTGATGCGCGGATTGTGGATGACGGCGGTGGCTACGATCTTGTTGGAATCGCGGATGAGGATCGAGCGCGCCTCGCGGTCGCCCTTCATCCCCAGCTTGATGCGATCCTTGACGGTCATCAGCATGATGCGGCGAATCAGAGAGATGCGCTCAGGCGAGTCTTCTCCCTCGCGGCTCGTCTCGCCGATAATGCGCTCGGCGTTGGCGACGCGCTGCTCATAGCTTTCCTCGTAAAACTCTTCGATGCGTTCCAGCAGCAGCCACGAATCGTCTATGTCTACGTCCGAGACTTCGATGTGCTCTGCGATGAGCCACGCGTCATCAAGGGAAAGCCCTTCGGTTTCGCCGAGCGATTCCGCGCTCTCCATAAACTCTGCGGCGGCGGCTTTGCCCTGTGCGCGCAACTCTCCGGCGATCTGCTGCGCGCCGCGCTCTTTCTCGAAAAACTCGCGTTTGGTTTCGCGTGCGCGCCGCTCTGATTCAGGAGTGCGCGCGGCATTGTTGATGACGGCTTCGATGATCGAGGGAGCGCGAATCAGACGCTGCTGGTTGACGGTGATGGCTTCGAGCAGCGAGCCGTCCGTGGTGATTGAAGCAAGCAGCGCGATGGCTTCATCCGGCGTGCTCTTATTGAGGGCGACGGCTTCCTGTATCTCGCGCCCCGCGCTCTGGCGTCCGGCCAGATAGCCGAGCACGGACGGCGCGGTCTCGCTATCCTTTGCCACCGCCAGCAGGGACGGCGCTTCCTGCGCGTCCAAAGTCTCTTGAGCCGCACGCACCAGCTCCGGCTCCGGGCTTGAGCGCAAGGCGACGAGAGCTTCCAACAGGTCTGCCTGCGAGAGCGGCAACAGCCCGCGCGCCGCAGCCATCCGCGCAGCCTGCGGGGCTGTGCCCGCGATAATTGCCTGCACGACCGGATTGGTGGATGTGACGTTAGCGCTCATGAAAAAGAAGGCTGGAACGCAAAATATTATCCAAAGTTTGAGATAAAATGATATTCGATTTTGATATGCTGCGAAACGGCGCGACCGTCCTTCATGGCCGGAGTGAATTTTATCTTGCGTGCGGCCTCGATACAGATTCTCGCTATTTCATCGTCGTGCGCGCTCACCACTCTGATGTTTACTACTGTGCCGTCTCTATGAAACACCGCTTGGATGACGACCAAGCCGGGATTGGGCTTGTTCACAAAAGCGCCCGATGGACTCGGCTTAGACAAGATGCGCGCTTTCTGTGTCACATCCGCTGGCCGGTAAACAAACGCTTCAAAATTTCCTTCGGCATAAGGCCGTAAGACGAATAACACTTCCCGCCAGCTTTCTGCGTCAGCGGGATTCGGATTCCGTTTGAGCAAGGAGTCCATGGCGGCAACCGTCTCTTTGCTCTTGGCGATGAAATCATCAATCTGCTCTTTGGTCGCAGTGGGATACCCGTGTGAGATTATCCTCCGCACAGCTTTAGCCTTTAACAGCAGCGCGGGGTCGAAGTCAGGGTTGACCGCTAAAGCTTTCTCCGCTTCCGCAAGTGCGAACTGCCCTTTATCATCAGTCAATCTCGCTTCGCCGAGCACATAATGCGCTTCAGCCTGACGCTCATCAGTCTTTAAGACGATCTCCGCCTCGCGCACCGCCTCATCGTCTTTTTTTTCAAGCAGCAGCATGTAAGCCAGAGCCGCACGCGCATCCGTAAAATTCGGGCGCAGCGTGACGGCTTTCTCAAACGCCTGCCGCGCATCTTTAATCTTGTTTGCGGCGGCGTGTGAACGCCCTAAGTAATACCAGCCTTCAGCATCCTCTTTATCCTGTTTGACGGCGGCGCGCAGAGTCTTGATAGCGCCTTCGATGTCACCACGCTTGTACATCTCTATGCCGCGTGCGCGCGTCTCTTGCGCCGTCGCAGATGATTCCTGAGCCTGTGCGCGAGAGGCCGCGCCCTGCCAGATCCAGCAGGAGAGCGTGACGGCGATGAGCAAAGAAATTTTTAGTAAGCGCAGCATAAAGGCTTCAGTAAATATTAAAATTGTATTCGACCCTGATCAATTGCGAGACGGGCTTGCCGTCTTTGGTGGCCGGAATGAATTTGATGCTGCGCGCCGCCATGATAGCCATCTCCGTCAGGCCATGCGACAGCCTGACGGTTGGAATAAAGCCCCTGACCTTGCCGTCTGCGGATAATATCATTTTCAGGACAACGGTTCCCGTGACCTGATTCTGCCGCGCCGCTTCAGTGTATTGCGGAGACGGCTTGGAGATGATGCGCGCTTTGGTCGTCACTTCGTTCGAATTTAAGATGGCGGGGTTGTCATCTGTATTGCTCATCCAGTCTTCAACTTCCGCGAAATCTTGCAAGA
This sequence comes from Pyrinomonadaceae bacterium, assembly GCA_014379795.1. Taxonomy (GTDB): domain Bacteria; phylum Acidobacteriota; class Blastocatellia; order Pyrinomonadales; family Pyrinomonadaceae; genus JACMLC01. The sequence continues at coordinate 1,770 of JACMLC010000175.1, read as the reverse complement.
GTTCCGCGCGTTCGCGCCACTCATTGACTTTCGATTTGGAAGGCTTCCCGGTCAACTCAAGAAATTTATTCGCGCTCGCAACCCCTAAGAGAAGGAGCGGTTTGAGCTGGTCGCTCAAGGCGAGAAAATCTTTACTGTCCAATCCCTCAATCTTTTCAAAAACCAGTTGCACGGCCAGCTTGGCTGACTTCTCGTGCGCCTTCCGCGCCTCTTTAGCTTTCCCGGTGCGTTCCAGCGAGAGACCCAGATAATGCCACGCGCGTATGTCGTTCTTCTGCCGTTTGACAAAGGCTTGCAGCGTTTTGACTGCGCCCGCCGCATCGCCCTCTTGGTAAAGCGTGATGCCGCGCTCGCGTTCAACAGTTGGGGTGGAATCGGTTTGTTGAGCTTGGGCAACAACTATCAACACGCTGCCCGTTGAAGCACAGAGAAGCAGCGCGAGCGTTGCCGCTATCAGTTTGCGAGGTGCATACATTTTTTATCTCCGCCGGAAATGCTGCGGGCTATTAGTTATGCGCCGCAGCATTTCTTGAACTTCTTGCCTGAGCCGCACGGGCACGGCTCGTTGCGCCCGACTTTGGGCTGGTCGCGCGTGATGGTCTTGATCCTGCCTTCTTCTTCACCGGCGGCAGCCGCTCCCTGATTCGGCCCCGTGAATTGGAGCTGCGAAGGGCGGCGCAAGGGGCGACGCTGGCGCAGGGTTTCAGGCGGCTGCTCAGTGACGACCTGCAAGTTAAAGAGCGAGCGAATCGTGTTAGTGTCTATCCGGTCGAGCATCTCTTGAAACATATCAAAGCTCTGTTTCTTATATTCTACGAGCGGGTCTTTCTGTCCGTAGCCGACGAGGCCGATGCCCTGTTTGAGATGGTCAATCGAGAGCAGGTGGTCTTTCCACTGCGCGTCAATGATGTTGAGCATGATGATGCGCTCGTAAGTACGCATCGCTTCGGGGCCGATCTGCGCTTCCTTCCCGGCATACTTAATTTTGAGCTTTTCCCAGATGGCGGCTTCGATCTCTGGCGAAGTGGAGTTCTGAAAATCTATCCCTTCGTCGTCCGGGTCAAAGTCATAGATGGAGTCAAGCTGAATCTTATAGTTCTCAACATCCCAGTCATCCGGCGCGGCGTCAGGATTAAGATACTGCTTGGTCAAATCCCCGAACAGGTCGCGCGCGACGCCTGCCTCGCCTAACAGAAATTCTCGCTGGTCAGGCTGTTCCATCAACTGGCGGCGCAAGGTGTAAATCGTCTCGCGCTGCTTGTTCATCACGTCGTCGTATTCCAAGAGGTGCTTGCGCGATTCAAAGTTGCGGCCTTCGACAGACTTTTGCGCGCCCTCTATGCGCTTGGAGACCATCTTGGATTCGATGGCGACGCCCTTCTCCATGCCGAGCCGCTGCATCAGTGCTTTGACCTTATCGCCCGCGAAGATACGCATCAAATCGTCTTCCAGAGAGAGGAAGAAGCGAGACGCGCCGGGGTCGCCCTGACGGCCTGCGCGACCGCGTAGCTGGTTATCAATGCGGCGCGATTCGTGACGCTCCGTGCCGATGATGTACAGCCCGCCCGCCGCGACGACTTCTTTATGCTCCTCTTCGACCACGCCCTTGGCCTCTTCGACCGCCTTGTCCCATTGCTCATCCGTCGCTTCGTCCGGGTCAATCTCCAGCCGCTTCAGCGCCTCGCGCGCGAGGAACTCAGGGTTGCCGACAAGCAGGATGTCCGTGCCGCGACCGGCCATGTTGGTGGCGATGGTGATCGCGCCTTTGCG
>JACMLC010000174.1 GCA_014379795.1 Pyrinomonadaceae bacterium | reverse complement strand
TGCTCGCGGAACAGTGTTTCCAGTTCCGGCGGCGGCGGATCAGGCATTGGTTTTAAGTGGGTTGCGGCTGCTAACACATCTTTCTCCTTTAAGTCGTCTCCACACATAAAACGCGCTCCGCGAAGAGTTATTAACAGCCGCCGGAAAAATTCTGTGCGCGATTATAAGCGGAAAAGATTGTTTCATATACCCTTTAGAGTAGTGTAAACTTAAGTTGTATTACGTTTGTCAGAGGATAAGGAGCAAACATGCTAATAGGCACACAAGTAGGATTTGCGAAAACGGTTAAAGAAGAAATGCTAGACAAAATCGGCAAAGAGCTAAATGTAGACTTCAGCAGGCACTCTACTGCAAACTGCTGCTCAGATAAGTTGACTTATGAAATTGATAACTCTTTCCAAATTACTCTGCACCGTTTTCCTCATAGCGCAATAGTATCAAATGATGCGCAAGGTTTAACCCTTGAACAAGAAAAAGCCAGATTTGAAGAGATTCTCAGGGAAAGTGTTAAGGCTTTGCTTGCAATACGGTCGTGGGAATCCCCTGAAAATTTCAAAGTGAGCGGAGAGTTATGTGCTTTGTAGCTTCTTTGTTAGGGTAGTCCTAACCAATCGCGCAACGAACTTTCCACTGCATTTGCGTCAGTGCCGGACAATTTCCCGATGGATTTGGCAATCAGACTTTGTTGAATCGTGTAAAGTCCTCGTTTGACCACTGAAGGCACGTTCAGCCCTGCTTGGCTCCAATCCAACAAGGCGAATTCACCTGCTAAGAGCCGTGCGACGTTACTTGTCAAAGGTATGATAAAGACATCCTGTGAAGCATGAGGCGCATTGACGACGATTGCGGGTCTGACTTTCGAGCCTGATAAATCTGAGAAAGGGTAGCGCACTAAGACAACTTCATTCTTTGAGTAATTCGGCATACACGTCATCCTCCGAATTGTCCCAGATTGAATTTATCGAACTCTCGCTCACCTTCAACCAAAACTCTGCTTCGACCAGCGGAGTAACCAGAACTTCCGTGCCTTCCGGTATCTCAACCTCTTCCAGAAGCTCGATTCTCCCTTCCCGCACGACGGCGCGAATAGTATTCAACATCTCTATACCTCCATTGCTTATCAGCAGACGGCAGACAGAATCGAGAAAACAGGGGCAGAGGGCTTGATACTCTGCCCCCTACATTTTAGCTGCCGAAGGCTTCCAGCACTTCGTCGCTGTGCTGTTCGACGTTGACCTTGTCGAAGACTTTTTTGATCTTACCGTCTTCGTCAATCAGAAAAGTCTTGCGCGCGACGCCCATGTATTTTTTATCGCCCCACGTCTGCTCGCCGTAAACTCCGTAGGCATCCGAGAGGGAATGATCCGTGTCGGCAAGGAGCGTGAAGGGCAAGCTGAATTTCTCTGCAAACGCCTGATGCGAGGCTTCATCATCGAGCGAGACGCCGAGCACCTTGATTCCCTTTTCCCGATACACGCTGTCAGAGTCGCGGAACGAACACGCCTCTTTCGTGCAGCCGGGCGTGTCGTCCTTCGGATAAAAATAGAGCGCGACCTTTTGTCCGCGAAAGTCCGAGAGCTTGACCTCATTACCGCTTGCATCGCGCGTCGTAAAATCCGGCGCGGCATCGCCTTCTTTGAGCATGGCTGTTGTCTCCTTTATGAAATTGTGAATTGGCTTGTGCTGCCATGCAGTTTAACACCGGAGCGCGGGCGGAGGCGAACCGCAAGGGTGCCATGCCGGATGAGAAAACATCAACCGTCTGCTAAATTGTCTGCGCGATGAAGAAAGAGACGACGGTTAAGGCGAGCGCGGAAGAGAATGCGACGGGCGACAGCTCGAAAACCAGGCTGGTCGAAGGCTTGGATTATTACTTTGAAGGAAATTTGATGGTCTTCACGGCTCACTTCCTGCGCCGTCGCGGCTACTGCTGCGAGAGCGGTTGCAGGCATTGTCCGTATGATAAGGCAAAAGTAAAAAGGTAAAAGGTAAAAGTGAAGAAAGGGCAATCGCTCTTGTCTTCACTTTTACCTTTTGCCTTCTAAGCGTGCCCGTGCCCGTTCCAGCGAATCGCCATCATCGTCAAATCATCCGGCTTCGGAGTCCCGGCGCGAAAAGCTGAGAGGTCTGCTAAACAGGCTTTGACCATTCCCTGCGGCGGATGCGTGTGTGATTGGCTGACTAAATTCGTCAAACGCTCCATGCCGTACTCTGCGCCGTCCCCGTCCAAAGTTTCCGACAAACCGTCCGTGTAAAGAAAAAGCGTGTCGCCGTGTTCAAGGTGCAGCTTGCTCGCCGAAAAAGTTTCGTCGCAGAAAATTCCGACGGGCAGCCCGTTTGATTCGATGCGCTTAACGTCTCCCTTTTGAATCAGGAGCGGCGGCAGGTGTCCCGCATTGCAAATCTCGACTTCGCCGGAAGTGTCCGCTCTGCCGCAGACGAGCGTGGCGAAATGCGTCGGCAGCGTGCTTTCACAAAAAACGCGGCTCGCGCGCTCGACCATAGTCTTGAGAGGCATGCCAACCGAAACCAGCGTGTGAAACATGGCGTGCAGGTGCGCCATCAACATCGAAGCCGCAACGCCTTTGCCCGACACGTCGCCAAAGACGAAATAGAGGCTGCCATCTTCGCCCTTGATTAAATCACAGTAGTCGCCGCTGACAGGCCCCACCGCCTCGTAATGAAAGCATGCCTCCCAGCCATCAACGCGAAAGTGAGATTCGGGCAGCAAGCCACGCTGGATGTGTGCTGCCAGATCAAGATCGTCCTGAAGCGCGGTCTGTTGTGCGGGCGTCAAATCGCCCAAGCAGAAACGAACCAGTGGGTCTGCGAGCAGGCGGTCTGATTCAATCGGGTCATGACAAACATCGCATAGCCCGTAAGTGCCATCGTCCATCCGACCGAGCGCCGCATCTACTTCGCCAAGCAGACGCAACAGCTCTGCATTCTCATCAACATCTGCGCGAGCAATTTGCAGCTTCTCGCGGCGTTCCAAAAGCTGCTCGCGCAGCACCGGAACTGTGGCGGTATCCATTTAAAAATTTCCTCCTTGAAAGACTCTCACGCCGTCAAACTCAAAGGGCGCGGCGCGCCCCTCAACTGCACAGGCTGCTGCGGAGCGCAGCAGACCTTGACCAGCCGCTCGCGGTCGCGCTGCATCGGCAAATCTTCCCTGAGCCACTGGCGCACCTCGCTAAAAATTCGCGCCGCGTGCTCATCCGGCGGCTCGACTATGCGATAGTGCATCCACTTGCCCTCGCGCCGCGCCGAGACCACGCCAGCCCTCCGTAAATAAGCCAGATGGCGCGAGATTTTCGGCTGGTTAGTTCTTAATATCTCTACGAAAAAGCAGACGCAAAGTTCATCGTCGCCCATCAAATTTAACAGGCGCAGCCGCGTTCGGTCAGCCAGCGCGCGAAACAGCAATTCCATCTCAAAAGTCTCGTTTTTCCCCATGCCCTACATTTTACCACGACTCCGACAAATATGTCTTGACAGATATGTTTCCGGCGTGTATCCTCTCGCTCACATTCGCTCAGGCGAATATATTAGAGGAGGCATGATGATGACCCAAGAGACTACGAAAACGGTGCAGACGCTCAAAGCGCATCTGGCCTTGAACGTGCGCGATGTGGCCGAGAGCATAGAGTTTTACCGGAAAATGCTGGGCATCGAGCC
>JACMLC010000173.1 GCA_014379795.1 Pyrinomonadaceae bacterium | reverse complement strand
AGAGCAACAGATAGCTCACTTCGAGTCCGCCAACGCGCCTTTCAATCTGGTCTTGCTGATTGACCTTTCAGGCTCTACGCGCGACAAAGTGAAGCTGATCCGCACCGCCGCGCAGCATTTCGTTGACGCAGCCAGACCGTCAGACAGCGTCGCTGTCATCACTTTTGCGGGCGCTCCGATCGTCGTTGCAAACCTGACCAACGACCGCGAAGCCTTGCGCCAGCGGATCAACTCCATCGAGACCGCGTCGGGCGATACAAAGCTTTACGACTCGCTCAACTTTGCGATGACGGAAGTTTTGAAGGATGCCGGAAAATCGCGCCGCACTGCCGTCGTCGTGATGAGCGACGGTCTGGACGGCACTTTGCCGAGCGTTCACGGCGACGGCTCCGCCATTAGCTACAAAGAAATTCTCAATCAGGTCACAGAGTTTGACGGCGTACTTTACACGCTCTGGGTGGACACGGAATACGTCTCTTTGAGCGAGAAGGACACGCAGCCGGAAGACTTTGACGCGGGGCATGACCGGATGGCCGAGATGGCCGAAGCAGGCGGCGGCCTGTTCTACGAAGTCGAAAAGCTGGAAGATCTGGCTGGCGCATACGAGCGTGTGGTCGCAGACATCGGGACTGTTTATAGCCTCTCGTATCAGCCACTCAACACCGTGCGCGACGGCAAGTGGCGCGCGATTCGCGTCACCATCGCGCGCCCCAACGCAGTCGCACGCGGCAAGCGTGGATATTATGCGAAATAAAAGAGAAGCTTGCGGCTAAGCTTAAGAGTCCGTGAACAGTTGCTCGACAGGCAAGCTAAGATCGGGAAAGACCTTTGACACAGCCTGCTCTCCACGCTTGAAAATTTGTCCATCATCAAAACCATCGCCCGTCTGGCGACGCACTTCGATGGTCTCGCTCGTTTCATCCACCAGCCATAGCTCGCGCACGCCGAGCGCGCCGTAAGTGTCCGCTTTGGTGTTGCGGTCATACATCGCAGAACCGGGTGAGATGACTTCAACCACCAAGTCGGCTGTGTTGCGATGATTCGGATCGAGTCGTGCTTTAAGCTCTGCGGAGAGATAGAACAGGTCAGGCTCAAGATAGGTGCGAGTCCCCGTCCAAATGGCCGCGCGGGGAACGTAAACAGACCCTTCATCTCCAGTAGTGAAGAGATGCTTCATTATCAGGCGGTTGATTCGCGTGACGACGCTATCGTGAGTTTGTGCCGGTGGTGGGGTCATGTAGAGAACTCCAGCGATGAGTTCGAGCTTTGACCTGTCCGGCGGGTCGGGCAATTGCCAGAACTCTTCGAGCGTGTAGGTCTTGATATAGGGTGAAGTGTGGATTTTGGAAATCATGTTGACCTCGCCGCAGAGTATAGCTCAAACTCGCCAACCGGAACGATATAAAATATACTTTGCAAAAATCGTTCATTCACGAATAAGGATTATTCCATGCCAGACAGGGCGCAGGGTAAAGTGAATTTGTTTTCGGGGCTGGCCGCCCTCCTCCTTTTTCTTTTATTCCCTGCCGTTTTAATGCACGCACAGGAAGCCGCGCCGTCGCCGCAGAATGGCTCACACACAACAGGGACGGATGACACCATCCGCGTTGAGACCGATCTGGTTGATCTGAACGTGACGGTTTTTAGCCGCGACCATCAACGCACGGTCGGGCAGTTGGAGCAGAAAGATTTCAAGGTCTTTGAGGACGGAGCGGCGCAGGAAATCTCTTTCTTTGCTACCGCCGAAGCTCCTTTCGATTTGGTGCTGCTGCTTGACCTCTCCGGCTCGACTATAGACAAGCTGAAACTCATCAAAAAATCCGCCACCGGCTTTATCGAATCCGCGCGCGATACAGACCGCATCGCCATCGTCACTTTTACGGATAAGCTGGAAGTCGTTTCGCCGCTCACAAGCGACCGCGAATACTTGAAAGAGCGCGTCAAGAAAATAGCGAAGCCGAAGGGCGGGACAAACTTCTGGGACGCTCTGCATTATGTGTTAAAGACGATGCTGAATCCGGAGCGGACTGCGCGCCGGAGCGCGGTCGTGTTGATGACTGACGGAGTTGATAACGCGCTGCCGGACGTGGCAGGCCCCGGCTCCGAGACGACTTTTGACGAGCTGCTGGAACTGGTTACGCGCTCCAGCCCGATAGTCATTCCGATTTATCTGGACACGGAGCGCGATATGCTTGAGGTGCGCCGCATCTTTACCAAAGACGCATATCACATCGCGCGGCAGCATCTCGCGTTGATTGCCGTCGAGAGCGGCAGCAACCTTTACTACGCGCGCAAGGTCGAAGATTTGAAGAACGTTTACAAGCAGGTGATAAGCGACCTCGGCACGGTTTACAGCATCGGCTATCTGCCGATTAATCGTGCGCGCGACGGCTCGTGGCGCATGGTCAAAGTCCAGCTCAACGCCAGACCCGAACTCGCCGCGCGCACACGGCGTGGATACTTCGCCGGAAAGTAAAAAGTAAAAAGGCAAAAGGTAAAAGTGAAGAGGGTCGAATGCTTTCCTACTTTTACCTTTTACCTTTTTACTTTTACCTTCTCTATGAGTGAGCATTTACTAAATCCTTCCGTGCTGGCTGCCATCGGGCGGCTCGACCTGATTGCGCGGACGGTGGTCGAAGGGTTTTTGATAGGCTTGCATCGCAGCCCTTATCACGGGCTGTCGCAGGAGTTCGCGGAGCATCGCCCGTACATCGCCGGCGATGAGATGCGGCGCGTGGACTGGCGCATCTACGGGCGCACGGACAGGCTGTATGTCAAAGAGTTCGAGGAAGAGACGAACGTTGCCGTGCGCCTGTTGTTTGACGTGAGCGGGTCGCTCGCCTTCACGCCGCGCGATGTGAGCAAGCTCGATTATGCGCGTTATCTTTTGGCTGCGCTCGCTTATCTGGCTATCAGGCAGAACGACCGCGCCGGTCTGGTCTGCTTTGATGAAGAGGTGCGCGAGCGGCTTGAGACGCGCGGCAGCCGTCGTCACCTGCATGCTATCCTGGCCGCGCTTGAAGGCATAGAGGCGGGCGGGCGCACGAGCGTTGCGAAAATCCTCTTGAGCGAGGCGGCGCAGTGGAAGCGAAGGGGCTTAGCCGTGCTGGTCTCAGACCTTTATGACGAGCGTGAAGAGATTGTGGATGCTGTCGCACGCGTGCGCCGCGTCGGGCATGACGTGATCGTGTTTCACCTGCTTGACCGCGCGGAAAAGCTTTTGGAGCAGCGCGGGACTTTTGAATTTCACGATCTCGAAACAGGCCAGACCTTGATTGCCGACACAGAGCGTGTACGCAAATCTTATCTCAAACACCTCACGCAGCAGCGCACATACTTTCGTCGCGAGTTCGAGCGCACGGGCGCAGAGTATGCGGAGCTTGACACGTCCGAGCCGCTGGACAAAGCCCTCGCCATCTTCTTGAGAAAAAGGTTGGGCAAAAGAGGAAAGGGATGAGAGAGTGCGAGCCGCTAGGTTTCAAACCGTGCTGCGAGATAGAAGCTCAGACTAGGGGGCAAGATTAATTTTAAAGTAGATTGACAGAAAATGAAAACGAGAGCAATATAGGCGTAGATGTTGCAACAATGAAACCCACATCCATACTCGAAAGGGAAGATTTAGCCATGCCACTCAGCCAAGATGACAAAGACGAAATTAGAGAACTAATCGCAACGGAAATGGTGAGAGCTGTACAAGGGGCCGTTAGAGCAGTTTTGAATGCTCCTATCCAACTCCATGAGGTTCATACGGCGATGTCGCCCGAGGGCAGGCAGGCACGAGAAGAAAGAAACAACATCGTGCGGGAAATCGGCGACGCTATCGTGAAATCCTTTGAAGCAGTTGAGCGGGAGGCACAGGCGCGGGTTGTCGAAAAAACCGACCCTGCAAGAGCAGATATAATCAGAAAGCTTGTTCCTACATTCTAAGGAGCAAAGCCATATCCAAATCTCATAGGCACGGTAAAAGGAGTTGTTATGAAAACCTATTACGCACTCATTGCTACAGGCTCGTCCTACACTTT
>JACMLC010000172.1 GCA_014379795.1 Pyrinomonadaceae bacterium | reverse complement strand
CCGCCTGCGGTAGCGGGCGGGTTCCTAGTGACAGAGAAACCCGCCCGCTACCGCAGGCGGTTCTGACCTGCGGCTGATTAATCTTCCCGGCTCTGTAAATACTTTTCGGGAATCGGCTTGTCCGCCCCCTCTGCGTCCCAGAAAATTGTGACGACCCACCAGCGATTGTCTTCATAGAGCAACTGGATGCTGTTGATGCCGCGCGAGAATGGTTCGGGGTCATCCGCCCTGTGCCGCGAATCGTATGTGCTGAGGGCGTGCGCGATGTTCCCGAAACGGTCTGTGCGGCGCGCTATCTCGCCCTCAAAAAATCCGTTTTCTTCCAGATACGGCCCCGCGCCCGCGATGTAGCCTTCGACATCCAGCACGCGCACGCCCTTTTCGCCGTTGGGTCGCGTGGCCGTCGGAATCAGCCTTGCGCCGGGAATAAAGAGCGAGCGCAGGCGATTCCAATCGCGCCGCACGCCCTGCCCGCCTGAGATGACATCGTAAAGAGCCTTGATGATAGCGTCTATCGAAGCTACATCATCAGGATTGGCAGCAGGCGCGTTTTCTGTTTCACTTGTCATAACTTACTCCGCTTTTTCAAAATCTTATGCAAAGAAAAGAAGATGTCTTTGCGTTCTTTGCGCGTCTTTTCTTTGCGACCTTTGCGTTTAAACAGCCCCTTTAACCGCAAAGAGCGCAAAGAGGAAGACGCAAAGAACGCAAAGGGGACATTCTCTGCCTTAACGATGCCCGAACATCTGTTTGATGTCCGGCTTGACCCATTGAATGATTAAGGGAATCGTAATGGGCCAGAAGCAACAGCTCATCGCGCCGATGATCAGCATCACCAGACCGTAAATCCAACCCCAGCTCTTCTTCGGCAAGAACGGTGCGATGGCAAACGGAACCATCAAGGCCGCGCCCACCAAAATCAGCCAGATGCCGTTTGCCACAGCCTCGCCCCGATCAGAATTACTCATCTGCGGGCTGACCGAGACCAAAACGATGCCGCCCACCAGACATAAGAAATAAATCAAAGTCATCAAGACGCAATAGACGACATACCACGTCCAGACTTTTCGTTGTAGCTCAGGGTCTGCCGGAGGCTGTGGCTGCGCGCGATAGTTGTAGGGAATGGTCTGCGCCTGTGCCTGTTCGTAAGCAGGCAGCGAGACATAGGCGTGCGGGGGAAGCTTGTCGAACGGCATCCGGCAGCGGATGCAGGCCGCCGCCGTCGCCCAGTTGGTCAATCCGCACTGCGGGCATCTGATGTTATTCACTTTGACACGGGCCTCTCTCGCTGCGGGCGCAAAAGATTTCGCTTGCAAGAGAGACTATTATAAAGGATGAAGGATGAAGGATGAAGGCGGAAGTAAGACAGGCATGCTATTCAAAGGTGAGCGGTTCATCTTCAATAGCATCTCCTTCATCCTTCATCCTTATGTTGACTTCCTTGACACAGAGCCGACGCCTGAGACTTTCGGGTTGACTGTTTTCGGATTGCCCGAGTAGGTGACGCTGCCCGCGCCCGAAACCTCTGCGTTCAATTCTTCGGAAGCATAGACGTTGGCTTTGCCCGCTCCGCTCATGTCAATACTCACGCGCTCTGCGCGCAGGCTCTCGGTATCAACCTTGCTCGCGCCGCTCAAATCCATGTCGAGCGTTTTGGTCTCTCCTGAAAGATTGATGCTCGAAGCTCCGCTGATGTCCACCTTCATCTTCTCGTTCTTGATGGCCGTGACGCGAAAGCTGGTCGCGCCGGATGAAGCGATGCCCTCAAGATTCTGCACCGTGAGCCGCACGCGTATGGAATTTTTCACGGAATAACTTTTTTCGGACTTGAGATAAAGCGTGTCGCCGCGCACTTCCGTCTTGACCAGCGGCAGGATATTGTCATCGCCTTCCAGCTCAAGTCCCGGCTCTTTCCCGCAAACGACTTCGACATCAAATGCTCCCGAAGCATCAATGGTTTTGAAAGCCGATACAGCACGCTTCTCCGTCTTGATAGCGCCTGAGCCGACGACCTCATCCCCGAAGTCCTTCATGTGGCCGCATCCGGTCAACAGCAAGGCCAGTAAAAGTGTAATGGTTAATTTCAAGGCTTGCGCCCTCCTGTTTTCTGAAAGGTCTCTGGAAAGCTATTCACGACGACGCTGGTAAAAGGAACGATGAGAGCGATGCTAAAGTTCGATAAAGGTAAAAGGAAAAAGGTAAAAGGTAAAAGGAAGGCGGAAACCAATTATATTAAAATGCTTTGGTCTTCACTTTTGCCTTTTTACTTTTACCTTTTGCCTTCTTCTTTAGCTGTAGAGTTTCCACCACAGGTAAGCGGCCTGTGCGATGCCGATGACGAGGCCGATGACTGCGCCGAACATCTCGATGGTGCGCAGGTGTTGCTGCGCGACGGAGAGGACGAGCGTTTCGAGTTTTTCCATCGGATATTCAGAAATTTTACTGCGCACGATGCCGCCGATGTCGAACTCCGCGATGGCTGCGGGCAGTCGTTCGCGCGCGGCTTCGGTGATGCGCTCGGTCAGGGATTCGCCCGCGTTGCGCACGGATTCTTCGGGCACATGATCGGAAAGTCGCCCGATGGGAACGACGAGCAGGCGTTCAAGCTGTGCGCTCAAGATGGCATTGACGGTGCGCGCGGTCTCTTCGCGCGAGAGAACGTTGAGCAAGCCTTTGGCGAGAAAGTTTTTCAAACGCTCTGCCGAATCCGGGCTGGCATGCTCAAGCAGCGCGCGCAAGGAGTGAGGCTTGATGCGCTGAAGCGCGTCTGTCGCATAGGCGGAAACAGAAGTCTCAAGCTCAGGGCTGCGCGCCAGCGCGAGGATGCGCACAGTGATTTGATCTTTGACTGCTTCCAGCTTATCGGGCGCGATCTGCCCGACCAATTCGTTAATGGGGCGTCTGAGCAGATTATCAATCGTCGAATCGAGAAAATGCTCCGCCTCCTGCTCAAAGGCTTCGCCCCTCAAAAACTCTTCGACGCGGCGCGGCAGTGTGGAATTGACCATGTCGTCAACTTCACGATGGATCTTGTCACGCGAGACGAAGATTTTCTTGAAGAAAGACAACTGCTGGTAATACTCGTCCACCTCGCGTTTGATGAGCGCGCCGATCTGCGTGCGCGTCTTCATGTTGGTCGCGATGTCGGCGAGCTGGTGAACGATGGGAGGAATCTGGCGGTCTATGCGCTCTTTGATGAGGGCGACCGTGTCGGGCGTGAACATCTCCGCGAGCGTCGCCTGACTCTGAAAAAGCTCGTCCAGACGACCGCCTACGAAATCGCGCACTTTCTCTTCAAACCCGGCTTCGTTGACGAGGCCGCGAAAACGATTCTCGACGAATCCGATGATCTGCTCGAACGTCTCTTCCTCGATCGTTTGATTCAGACGGCGCGAGAGCAGCTCTTCGACCCTCCGGTCAATAAAGCCGTAGAT
>JACMLC010000171.1 GCA_014379795.1 Pyrinomonadaceae bacterium | reverse complement strand
CTGACCTGCCAATTAATGTGGCTTGGATGATTCAAGCTCAAGTGTCTCATGGTCAGGAAGGGCGGGCTTGCCCCCGCTCTTCCTTATTTCATTCTGCAATCCGGTATTAGTTTAGCTTCGCCTGCATGCGGCGCAGGGCTAAGGCTGCGCTGGCGTAGCCGGGTTGCTGTTCAAGGGCGTGGCCGTAATGGCGCGCGGCGTCTTGAAAGCGATTACGCATCTCGTACACGCGCGCGAGGTTAAAGTGCGGGAAGGCATATGACTCGTAACGCGTGGCGAGCAGAGCGCGCTTAAACCAGCGCACGCATCCGTAAAGGTCTCCCTTTGCAATCAGGTAAGAGCCGATGTCGTTGTACGGATTGCCGAGCGTCGAATCCACGCGAATGGCTTCGAGGCATTCGTTGATGGCGTCGTCATAACGCTGCTGAAAGCTATAAACCCAGCCGAGAAAAGTATGCGCTTCGGCGGTCGGGTAAACGGCGATTGAGCGACGGTATAACTCTATCGCTTCATCAAGCTCGTTATTCTGTTGCGCTTCGTAGGCGCGCTGGAAAAGCTCTATCGCCTCGCGCCTCGCGCCCGTCGCAAACTCATCGGAGAACATAAATCACTTTCGCCGCTTTCGCGGCTTCGGCTGAGTCTTACAAGGCTCCTGCTTCCCGCCGCCGGATGTTTGATCGAGCCGCTTGATGCGTCCTTCAACCTGAGGGTTGATTGGCGACATGCTCTTGATAGCGGTTCTGAGAATGTCCGGCGCTTTCTGTGCGGCCTGCGGTGTGGTGAGCAGTTTCGCGCTGGGCAGCATGCTATAGCCATCGCCGCCTTTGACCGCCAGAAAATCGCTCGTCGCCAGCGTATAAGTTTTCTGCTTGTCGAGCGGCTGCCCGTTGACGAAAACTTCTGTGACACGCTGGCCTGCCGGTTTCGATGCGTCGAAGGTAAAGCGCAGGCCGGAGACTTGCGGAAATTCGCCGGGTTCACTGCTCTCCTTGCTTCGGCTGACGCCGTGTTCCAGAACCTTGAGCAGAGTCTCCCCCGTCACTTCGATCTTCACGACCGGATTGGGGAACGGCAAAATCGAAAGCACATTGCGCTCGGTCAGATTTCCCGCGCGGATATTATCGTCCGCGCGAATCGAGCCGCCATTGACGAACCCGATGTCAGCGTCCGCCACCCGGCGGAAGGCGTCTGCGATAAAGTTTCCGATGTTCGTCTCCCGCGTGCGATTGTCTTGTGACTTGGCATTGAGCACGACAGCCGTGCTCCCGACCTGCACGGCCAGCTTTTCCAGAAGCGCGTCATACTTGAGCATCGCCGCATCGAACGGTTGCCGCGCCGCCGCGAACTCTGTGTCTTTGTCCACCTCGCTGTTGACGGGAATGATTTCCCAATCAATGCTCTGTAGCTTGCCGCTCGCGGCGCTGATGTTGAGTTGAATGCGCCCCATCTCGCGTGCGTCCGAAGTCATCTTGAAGATCGGCGTGCCCGCCGAAGCAGATTGCAAGAGCGTGTGCTCGTGCCCGCCGATGATGACATCAATCCCCGGCGCGCAACGCGCGAGCTGTTTATCCTCTGCCATCGAAAGATGCGTCAACGCGACGATGACACCGGCCCCGCCTGCGCGCATCTGCGGAATGATGCGCCGCGCCGTCTGGCACACGTCGCGGAAGTCTATGTTTTCACCGGGGCTGGAAGTTTTCGTCGTATCCGGCAGCACAAGGCCGAAGATGCCGACCTTGACGTTATCAAATTCGCGTATCACGAAAGGCGGAGTGTTGGCGAAAGTCTTTTTCGTTGTCTTATCAATCACGTTTGCGCCGAGCCAGACGAAGCGCGATTCTTTGATTCGACTGAGCAAGGTATCCGGCTTCGGGCCGAAATCGAACTCATGATTGCCGAAGACCGCGAAGTCAAGCCCGATAGCATTCCACGCATCAATCATCTGCTGGCCTTTGTAAGTGAGCGACTCGACAGACGGCGAGATCGTGTCACCCGACATCAGAAAAAGCGTATGCTGCGACTCACTCATAATCCGTTGGCGCAGGATAGCGAGCCTTCCTAAACCTCCGGCCTTGCCTTCATCCACCGGCGTGAACTGGTAAACGTCATTCACCTGCAAGAGCGTGACGCGCACAAGGCATTCGTCACTCGCGTTTTGCGCGACGCTCGTCGCCACCATGAGCAACAACAGAGCGACGGTTAAGCCTGCGCGACGCGGCCATAATCGTATCGAGTTCATTCAGGCAGTCCTCCTTGAAGAGCTTCGAGAGAGTGCTGGTCGCCGCGCCGCTTTCGAGAACAACTGGCGCGCGACTCGCGTGTCTATGGAGGGTTGCATTATACTCACACGCGCCACACGCGCCAATTGTGTATTATCGGAATGAGAAATCTGCGAGCCATGCTAAACATTATACTTGCCTGACCTTATGAAAAATTCTACCTCTCTAACCATCGAAATGTCTGCCGGGATGCCAGCACCCGGCGCAGCCGAAGCTCTCGCCCTGTGCGTTTTTTCGGACGCGCCGCGCGGGCCGGGCGACAGGGCAGCAGGTCTTATCGAAAACCTCTTGCTTGATGGAGAGTTCAAAGGCGACGCCGAAACGACTTTGCTTCTGCACACGCAGCAATCTGACG
>JACMLC010000170.1 GCA_014379795.1 Pyrinomonadaceae bacterium | reverse complement strand
GAGGCTGGAGGGGCAGCACTGCCGCCGACCTGCCCCTGACCCGTAACGAACGACTTATTCCAGCCGACCGCAACTCACAATGGTGGTGTTACCAAAAAGACGAGCCTTGCAAAAATATCTATTTGATAGAGAGTCCACCTTGTGACGAAAGAAAAACTATCAAAAATAACGGAAGCGCAAGTTCGCGCTCTTGCCAGCGCGCAGAGTTTTGAGCGCGGCCTGAGCTATTATCAGGATGGAGCGCTTGTTGAGCCTGTGTCGCAGGGAATGGAACTGGGGGCTGAATGCGCAGGCTCCGAGTATGAGCCTTATCAAATCTCAGTGACGCTCGATGCGAAAGGTATCGCGGGAACTTCCTGCACTTGCCCATATGATTGGGGCGGCATTTGTAAGCACATAGTTGCTTTGTTGCTCACTTATGTTCGCCAGCCGCAAGCTTTTCATACGCTTCAGCCGCTCGACCGAATGCTCGCCGGTAAAAGTAGAGATGAATTGATCGTCATCATTCAAGACCTGCTCAGGCACAAGCCTGAATTAATGCCTGTGGTCGAATTGACCATTGCCACGCAGCGAGCCAAACAGGGCAAGCCCTTAAATGTTTCAGCCTATCGAACGCAAGCGCGGCGTGCGCTGCAACATGAAAGGCCGCGCAGCATCGAAAGGGAATTAAAGTCGCTCGGAGAAGTGGCCGCGCGGCTGGCTCAAGGCGGCGATGCTCTCAACGCCGGCGCGATCTATCACGCGCTGCTTGACGAAACGGTCAAGGGTTATGACGAGATGGTTTCTTCGATGGATGAAAACGGCGATATTGCCAGCATCGTTGATGAATTCGCCAAGGGCTTGGGCGTATGTCTGGCGCAAAGCGAAGCTGGCCCGAAAACGCGCCGCGAGTGGTTAGAGGCTTTGCTGCGAGCGGAGCTGGCCGACATCGAACTCGGAGGCATAGACCTTGCGCCGAGCGCGAAAGACGCGATTTTGAAGTGCGCGAACCGCGAGGAATGGCAATGGGTTGAAGAACGCTTATCCAAAATATTCTCTGCCGACAGCAGTTGGGCGGACGAATCTATAAAAAAGTTTCTTGCCAAAGGGCGCAAAAAACATGGCGGTAAAGTTTGATTGTGCATCTTGACATTCAAGTGTCATCCAGCATAAAGAAAGAATTTCCCGCAAAGGCGCAAAGGCGCAAAGAAAGCATGCAGGATAAAAAAGCGCTCAACCCCTTTGCGTCACCAGCGCCTTTGCGGGAAAATGTTTTTTCTTTGTCCTGTTTGAAACTGACCCAACGAAGTCGCCTGCTTGCGCTCATCCGGTCTGTCTTGGAACAACCTCGCTTTGAGATTTGACACTGTGGGTTCTGCTGCCCGAAGGCCGCACGCGCCTATCAAAATGTTTTTAGATAGGCGACGGCTTGTCTTGACAATGTTTCTTCGGCAAAGCTGCCACACGCCTGAGGCTCGTCAGCCTATCGCTTCCCATTCTAAGGCACGAAGGCATTAGGGATCGGTCTGTCACCCGCCGCGCCGAACTGCTCAAACACAAATCCTTGCGTGCTCTTGAGCATAAACCATGTGCCGTTGCTACCGCGAAAGACCGCGATGTCCGTCTTGCCGTCGCCATCAAAATCTGCGGGCGCTGGCAGGTCTGTCGAAATCCCGAACTGTATGCCCGTGAATCCTTGCGTGCTTCTCAAGAGATACCAAGTTCCCTCTGATGGACGATAGACCGCCTGATCTGCTCTGCCGTCTCCGTCATAATCACCGACCACTGGCTTGTCTGTAGAGTTGCCAAACTGCACTCCTGTAAACCCTTGTGTGCTTCTCAAGAGAAACCATGTTCCGTTTGATGGACGGTAGACCGCGATGTCCGCCTTGCCATCACCGTCGTAGTCAGCCGCGACCGGATGGTCGCCGCTCGCGCCGAACTGCACGGCGGTAAACTGATTGTTGACTAAATTCAAGATATACCAAGTGCCGTTCGAGGGACGAAAGTTGACAAGTTCTGCACGCCCGTCGCCGTCCATGTCTGCGGGTTGAGGAATATCTGTGGCCTCGCCAAAACCGACTCCGGTAAACCCGAGCTGGCTTCTTTGCAAATACCATGTTGTATCCGATGGACGATAGACGGCCAGATCGGTCCTGCCGTCGCCGTCATAATCTGCGGGCGTGAGCTTGTCGGAGGCAAAACCAAACCGTGCGAAGGTAAAGCCGGTCGCGGAGTTGAGCAGATACCAGAAATTGTCTGACGGGCGAAAGACAGAGATGTCAGCTCTTGAGTCACCATCAAAGTCCAAAGCAACGGCTTGACGTTCAAAGGCTCCGATGTCTGCGCCGTCCGAAGTGTTTGGAATGGCGAGATTATCAAACTGACGAATCAACCCGCGCTGGTCTGTGACAATATTAAAACGATTGCCTTTATCAACCGCCGTAGAGGTTGGCAAAAGGGCATGTGTCGGCGTCGTGCCGCCGTTATTGGCGAGCGGCAAAAGCAGCGGATTGAGCACGGATGCACTCGTGCCGGTCTGGTCGCCGGTTTGATTGAATGCCATTACTGTGCCGACATTGCCGATGAGATTGAAGCCGTTTGAAGTGAAAGTGCCGCCAGCTAAAACAAGAACATCGGGCTTTGAATTGTTGCCTACATTTCCGGCGATGATTGAGTTGCGAACTGTTACATTGCTGCCGCTGCCTGCACTCAAAACAGCGCCGATGCTGGTAGCTGCACTGGAACTGGAATTATTGGTGATGGTCGAGTTGGTGATAGACGTTGTTCCCGAAGTAGATATCCCGCCGCCGATGGTCACGGCAGCACCTGAAATGGCGGAATTACCGGAGATGGTCGAGTTGGTAATGTTCAAGATATTCGTGTTGGTAATTCCGCCTGCGCCGCCCAGACTGTTGGCGAAATTACCGGAGATGGTCGAGTTGGTAATGTTCAAGATACCGGTATTGTTTATTCCCCCGCCCGAGGCAAAATTCACAGAGTTGCCGGAAACGACGCAGCTTGTCAGAGTCAAGATACCGGCATCGGCGTTGGCAATTCCGCCTCCATTCGCGCCGCTCAGGTTCCCGCCGCTGATAGTCATCCCGCTTAGATTAACCGTGCCGGTTGTAATATTAAAGACCCGGCTGGTTGTGCTTTGCGCCGCCATGTTTTGGATGGTCAGAAGATTCGCGCCCGTTCCTTCAATAGTGATATTAGAGCTAATAGTGATTTGTCCCGCGTCCAAAGAAATTGTTCGCGGCACATTAAATAAAGATGAAAACGTAATTACGCCGCCGCCCGAAGCGTTTGCTTCCTGAACCGCAGCCCTTAAACTGCATCTGCCGCTGCCCGCCAATGTTTCGCAGATTCCGTTGCCGGGAGTCGCGTCGTCGTCGTCATTGAAAATGTTGACGACAATAGAGGTCGGCAGATAAGCCAGCCCGTTCACAAGTCCCGCTGTGCCGAGCGTGTTGGGAGGCTGGACATTGCCGAAAGTCAGCACGCCGCTGGAAGGACTAACGTTGTAAGTCGTGATGTTACGGGTTACATTATTACCGGCAAAAAGATAAATTCCGCCGTTGTTAAGAATTATCGGTCTGGTCTGCGTTCCGCCCGAACTTACCGGAGAACCCGCCAAGGGTGTCAGGGTTGTTGCCGCGCCGCTTCCGGCAATTTGATACGCGCCGACACTATGTATGTTTTGGTCGGAGACATAGTAAAACTTTTCGTTCGGATGTAATTCCCCGTCGTTTGGCGCAGGTAAAGCCGAAGCGAACGGGTTTCCGGCAACGGCAGTCGGAACACCGCCGATCGTCGTAAATACCCGCAAGTGTTCATCGACCCCAATTCCCATGAAAATCCTGCCGTTTGAATCCGTAGTAAATGCAAGGGGGAACTGCGTGCCGGAATTGAAAGGTGAACCGGGAAGCGGAGTCAAAACACCCGATAATGTGTTGACGCTGAACCCCGCAAAAATGCTGGGGTTGGCACTGCCGCCCGTATAAATAAAGTTAGAATCACGACTAAATGCTATAGAAATAGATCGCGCGAAGCTGGTTGAAAACGGGCTGCCCGTCGCGGCGGCGGCGGTCGTTGCCGTAATATTAAAACTGGCGACGGCAGGACTCGCGTCGCCGTCGCCGACAATGAGCGGCGAACCCGAAGGATGCACGACAACTGTCCCCCAAGCTCCCGTTGGAAGCGCGATCGGGCTGAACGGCAATGCCGTCAGCGCGCCGGTCGCTGCGTTAATTGAAAATGCGCTGACGGTGTCAGAACCGTCATTGACCACGTAAAGCCGCCGGTTGGCGCGGTCTATCGTAAGTTCTTCGCTAAAAAAGAAACCGATTCCATTACCACCCGACGAAACGGGAAAGCCGGCGAGCAATGTCAATGCGCCGGTTTCTTCGTTGACACGGAAGCCGTAGATTTGATTCGTGGTGCTGGCGCGTTCGTTAAGCGCATAAAGAAAACCGGCGTGGGCGTTTGAGGTGAAAGCCAGCACGCAGCCGAGCAAGATACACGCTTTGAATAAGGCTTGATTGAAAATCGAAGACAACGAAGCAAAACCAAAAGTTTTAAGATTGGATGCCATAATAGGATGGACTCCTTTGATTAGCGGCAAGCCGATTCGCGCTTGAAGGAAGAAGCTTGAGCGGGAATCAGCCCGAATTGGAGATTGGTTCGGGAAGTAAGCTCAGTTACCGGTTCGGGAAGTTCTCAGTTGCGGGAGCGAGTCTAGCATCAAACTTATCCGCGTCAAGCAATTTCTTTGATGCCGCCTGTTGCGCTCATCCGGTCTGTCTTGGTACAATCCTGCCTTGAGATTTGACAAGGGCAGGAGTTAGCGGCACACAAAGGCCGCACGCGCCTGCCGATTTCTAATTTTTGATAGGAAGCTCCGGAAGACCTTCGTTATGAATCGAACGCGATACTTTACTCGATTCTGAAATTAAATAGACGCGACTGCCCAACGGGTGGCCCGCGCGCAACGAAGGCGCTCCTATCAAATCCGATCACGAAGTAGTTGCCGTAACAAAATCACCGGCACACGAAAAATTTTAGGTTGACGCTTCTTCCAGACGCGAGGCCGCGAGCGCGAGCATTCGTCGTCTCTCATCAATCGTGAATAGAAGACTTCTATTCACGATTCTTTAAAGAGAAGCGGAGACCAAAAGCGATGAGCGAAATTAACGTTCAAATAAAAGGCGGAGCGCAGGCGCAGATGCCCGCGCCCGTGACTGTCGCGGAAGCTTTGAAGCGGCTTGACCGCGAGCGCGCCAAGCAGGCGCTCGCCGCGCGTGTCAACGGGCGCGAGGTTGACCTTGCCTACACCATCGGCGCGCAGGAAAACGGCGCGCCCGTGCAGATCGAACCCGTCCTGCCGCAGACGCTCGAAGGTCTGGATGTCCTGCGTCATTCGTCCGCGCATCTCCTGGCCGCAGCCGTGCTCGATCTCTTTCCCGGCACGAAGCTCGGCATCGGCCCCGCGCTGCTTGATGATCCGCGTTACGGATTTTTCTACGATGTCATCACGCCTGAGCCTCTGACCGAAAGCGATCTGCCGGTCATCGAGAAACGCATGCGCGACATCGCCAAACGCAATCTAGCTTATCGCCGCGAAGAGATTGAAAAGCAGGAAGCCCTGCGCATCTTCTCTGAGCGCGACGAGCCTCTGAAATGTCAGCTCATCGCGGACAAGGGCAGCGACACCGTCAGCCTTTATTACATAGACGGCTCGCCATTCTTAGACTTTTGTCTTGGCCCGCATGTGCCGAACACGAACAAGCTGAAAGCTTTTAAATTGCTCTCGCTCGCGGGCGCGTACTGGATGGGCGATGCGAACAATCCGCAGATGCAGCGCATCTACGGCACGGCCTTCTCGACGCAGGAAGAGCTTGACGCGTGGGTCAAGCAACGCGAGGAAGCGGAACGGCGCGATCATCGCCGCATCGGGCGCGAGCTTGATTTGTTCTCGATTCAGGAAAGTTACGGGCAAGGTTTAATCTTCTGGCATCCGAAGGGCGCGATGATTCGCAAGATGATGGAAGATTACCTGTACGAAGAATTGGTCAAGCGTAATTACAGCTTCGTCTACACGCCGCACATCGCCAAGCGCGAGTTGTGGCAGATAAGCGGCCACGAGCAAAACTACGGCGATTCGATGTTTGCGCCGACCAAGATCGAAGAGACAGAGTTTCGCTTGAAGCCTATGAACTGCCCGTTTCACATAGGCATCTACAAATCGCAGCAACGCTCTTATCGTGACTTGCCGCAACGTTACGCAGAGATGGGCACGGTCTATCGCGCGGAATTGTCGGGAACCTTGCACGGCTTGATGCGCGTGCGCGGCTTTACGGTTGATGACGCGCACCTGTTCTGCACGCCGGAACAGGTCAGG
>JACMLC010000169.1 GCA_014379795.1 Pyrinomonadaceae bacterium | reverse complement strand
CCTCCTACGCCGGAGTCGCGTTTGGCATTATGACTTTTAGTGTGCAGCTTTTCCTGTGGTGGATTCTCTACAAAGTGCCGCAGTGGGCACAGGGAAATGAATTTTAGATTTTAGATTTGCGATTTGCGATTGAATAAGGACAGAAATCAAAAATTAATTCTTTAGTCCGCCTCCAATCGCAAATCGCAAATCTAAAATCGCAAATCTAAAACATGCTTCGTCTCGCTAAAATCGTCTCATCCAATTCGCATATTGATTACGTCGGGCGAGTGGTGGACGCGCTCGATGCGGATGCGCCGCCGTCGCCTGCGGATTACGGCTTTGCGCAATTCGTCTCCATCCCTTTGACTGAAGAGATAGAGACGATTGGCGTGATTTATAACTCGATACTGGCGAACCCGGATTACGGAAGCTTTGGGCCGAGGCTATCGCCCGCGCCGGAGCTATCTGTGCTCAGCCCGGATTATCTGAACGAGCAGGGCGTGCTGATTGGAATTTTATTGCTCGGCTGGCGTGATCTTAAGAGTAAAGCTATTCATCAGGGCGTGCCGCGCCGCGTGATTCCGGTCAATCAGGAAATCTATCGGCTTGATGATAAAGACGTGTTCGAGTTTCACAAGGACGCGGACGGGCGCGTACAGCTTCATTACTATTCACAGATCATCACGCACGCGGGACTTTTCAGCGTGCCGCTGATCGAAGCCATCCTGGAACAGCTTGAAACGTCATGCGCGCCGGAAGAGCGACAGCGGCTGTGCGTGCTTAAACAAGCGCTGGTCTGGCAACGCACGGTCGGCGGAATGCGTCTTTAAAGATAATGTCTGACGCGCGGCTTTCAAGGCCAGAGCGGACTTCGGTATCTTAGAGTTTCAGAAACAGTCTTTTGAGAGGGGAAATCAATGAAAAGCTTATTAAAAATCGTATGTGCGGGTCTGCTCACAACCTTGCTGGTGTGCACAGCCTTCGGGCAGAGGCCGCGCATCTCGGAATCTTCCGGCACGGACGACCAGCCTGCTCCCGCGCCCGCGACCGTCAAGGCCAAATATGAAGGCGGCATTTTCGGCTATAACCAGAAGCAAGACGGAACGCTCTTTTTCGATGATGTGAACACGCGACTGGTCTTCCGCAACAAGTATGGAAAGGAACTTTTTTCGATTCCTTATGCGGCAGTCCTTTCAACGTTTGGCGACACGCAGTCGCGCCGTCCCACAGCCGCGTCCGTCATCGGCAGCGCAGTCCCATACGGACTCGGCCTGCCCGCGCTCTTTATCAAAAAGAAATATCGTTACCTGACCATGCAGTTTGAAGACCCGGACACGCGCGTCGCGGGCGCCACCAGTTTTAAGCTTGAGAACAAAGAAACGCTTGCCTCTGTCGTCAACACGCTGGGGAAAAAAGCCGGACTCACGCAGCGCGGCGAAGTCTTTGTGCGCGTCCGCCCGAAGATGGAGCCTGTCAGCAGCGCTTCGACGGCAATCTTTCGTGTGGATGACCGCGAGCCGGTCGAGAGCGGCGTCCTCAATGGTCGCGCCATCTCTCTGCCGCAGCCGGAGTATCCGCGCGAGGCGCGCGATGCAAAGGTTACAGGCAACGTCACCGTGCAGGTTATCGTAGATGAAAAGGGCGATGTGATTTCAGCCAAAGCCATCTCCGGCCACCCCATGTTACAGCAAGCGGCGGTAGACGCAGCCCGTCAAGCGAAATTCGCTCCGACCACTGCGGGCAATCAACCCGTCAAAGTCTCAGGCTTGATTACTTACAACTTTGAGATTAGATAATTTGAGAGGCAAGCTAAATGAAGAGGGGCGGGTCTGAGTGATCCGCCCCTTTTGCTTTTTCTCGAAATTGTCTTAAGCCGGATGCTCAGTGTTCACGCATGGCTCCTTCCGGGCGTTCCCCTTGATACAGCTCTGCGCCTGCGGCGACAAACTCCGCTGACTTTTCTTTCATGCCTTCATGCAGCGCGGCTTGTTCGTCCAACTCTTTCTGCGCGGCGTACTCTCTGACATCCTGCGTAATTTTCATAGAGCAGAAGTGCGGGCCGCACATGGAGCAGAAGTGCGCGAGCTTGGCTCCCTCTTGCGGCAGAGTTTCGTCGTGAAATTCGCGTGCGACTTCCGGGTCAAGGGAGAGGTTGAACTGGTCTTCCCAGCGAAACTCGAAACGCGCTTTCGATAAAGCGTTGTCGCGGAATTGTGCGCCGGGATGTCCTTTCGCTAAATCGGCTGCGTGCGCTGCGAGCTTGTAAGTGATAACGCCATCCTTGACATCTTTTTTGTTCGGCAAGCCTAGATGCTCTTTCGGCGTCACGTAGCAGAGCATGGCCGTGCCGAACCAGCCGATCATCGCCGCGCCGATGGCCGAAGTGATGTGGTCATAGCCGGGTGCGATGTCTGTCGTCAGTGGCCCAAGCGTGTAGAAAGGAGCGTCGTGACAGATTTCCAATTGCTTGTCCATATTCTCTTTGATGAGGTGCATGGGAACATGGCCGGGGCCTTCGATCATCACCTGACAATCATGCTCCCACGCGATTTTGGTCAGCTCTCCGAGCGTTTCAAGCTCCGCAAACTGCGCTTCATCATTCGCGTCCGCGATGGAGCCGGGACGCAATCCGTCGCCCAGCGAGAAAGAGACATCATAGGCCGCCATGATCTCGCAGATTTCGCGAAAGCGCGTGTAGAGAAAACTCTCTTCATGATGAGCCAGACACCACTTTGCCATGACGGAGCCGCCGCGCGAGACGATTCCGGTCGTGCGCTTGGCAGTCATCGGAATGTAGGGCAGGCGCACGCCCGCGTGAATCGTAAAATAATCAACGCCCTGCTCTGCCTGCTCGATCAGAGTGTCGCGGTAAATCTCCCACGTTAATTCTTCGGCCTTGCCTCCGACTTTTTCCAGCGCCTGATAAATCGGGACTGTTCCAATCGGCACGGGAGAGTTGCGCAAAATCCATTCGCGCGTCGCGTGTATGTTCTTGCCCGTGGACAAATCCATGACCGTGTCCGCGCCCCACTTCGTCGCCCAGCGCATCTTCTCGACTTCCTCTTCAATGGATGAAGCGACTGCTGAATTGCCTATGTTCGCGTTGATTTTGACGAGGAAGTTGCGCCCGATAATCATCGGCTCGGATTCCGGGTGATTGATGTTCGCGGGGATGATGGCGCGCCCCTGCGCCACCTCGTCGCGCACAAACTCCGGCGTCACGTAAGAAGGAACACGCGCGCCAAAGCTCTGCCCCGCGTGTTGATGCTGAAGCGAGCTGCGGTCGCCATTCGTCAAAGCTTCAAAGGCTGCTTCGCGCCCGAGATTTTCTCGAATCGCGATAAATTCCATTTCGGGCGTGACTAACCCAAGCCGCGCGTAGTGCATCTGCGTCACGCATTGTCCCGGCTTGGCACGAAGCGGCGCGCGGCGCAATCCGGGAAACTCTTCGAGGCGGCCTTTGTCTTTGCCCCGCGCATACTCTTCCGCGCCCGCCGTCAGGTAGCCGTTATCTTCCGGCTTGATTTCGCGCCCGACATATTCTTCCACCTCGCCGCGCTCAAGAATCCATTCGCGCCTGAGAGCCGGAAGCCCCTCGCGCACATCGCAGCGCGCTTCGGGGTCGTCCCACAAGCCGCTCGTATCGTAGACACGCACGGGCTGGTTCTCTTCCATCTGCCCGTTAAAATTCTTCGTCGGGTGCAGCGCGATTTCGCGAAAGGGAACGCGCACGCCTGCATGTTTGCCCGCGAGATAAATCTTGCGCGAATTGGGAAGCTTGACCTCATCGCTGCGCTTCTCGTCTTGTATGTTGGTTGTGCTCATGACTATCCAGAACTTTCCGGCCATCGTTGCGGCCTGAAAAAGAAAGACCGTTCCGCCTGATGACACAAGGGAACGGCCTCTCCGTTGTTTCTCCCTTCGACGGTATTAACCGTATCAGGTTCAAGGGGTCTCACACGTTTGTGACTCTCAGCCTCGACTCGCGATGAGCGAAGCTCCCCCGAAAGCTTTTTGACTGTCAAATTAGTTTATCTCAAATTACTCTTCAGGAAAAAGATCATCCACCGGCATCGTCCAGCCGGACACAGCCGGTTCAGCTTCCGCCACTTCGCCGCGCTGATAAATCTTAGGGTGCTGAGCATCGCTGGCGCGATAAACGCGCACCACGTCTTCACTCAGCAAGTCAACATCCCACACAACTTGCGTCCCTGTGGCAAAATAATCGGCGCGCTTCTTTGCCATCTCTCTCTCAGCTTTTGGCCCGTAATCATTCTCACTTCTTACTTCAACAGCAAAGATCGGCGCACCTTCAAAAAATTTCATTGTCAGTTCGCCTATATAGAAGGCTGCATCGGGGCTAAAGGATTTGCGATGAGGAAGGTTTACCCTGAATGCTGCATTGTCTCCTACCGCATGACCTTTCTTCACGTTTTTTGCATACTGATGTAGAGAGAGTGTGATTTCAAGCGCTGCACGATTCGGTAAGCCTCCGGTTGGTGACATCAGTACAATCTCCCCGTTTACAAGCTCCGCCTTGCCATCAATTTTATAGAGGTCTTCGATTGTCGCTTCAACCTTCGTGCTCATAAAAACACCTCACAGATTAACCGCCGATAAAACTCATCGTGCGCGCGGGCTGCATGAATTCGGGATCGTTGATGTAATGGCGCGGCTCTTTCTTCAAGACGACGCTTTGGATGTACTCAATGATTTCCGTGCGCGTTGCTCCACCGCGCACCACGTCGCGCAGTGAATGCTCGACGGTTGAGAAAAGGCATGTCCTGATCTGGCCATCGGCGGTCAGGCGGATGCGGGAGCACGCGCCGCAGAAGGCTTGTGTGACGGGCGCGATGATGCCTATCTCGCCGGGAGCGCCGTCGGCAAAGCCGTAGCGCGCTGATGTTTCCGAGCCGCGCCTGACTTTCAAGGGGGCGAGCGGGAAACGCTCGTTGATGCGCTCGAACATCTCGCGGCCAGAGAACACGTCCGCGCGCGACCAGTCGTGCCCGGAATCGAGCGGCATGAATTCGATAAAGCGCATGCTCACGTCATGCTCGCGGGCAAAGGCCGCGAAATCTACGACTTCATCCTCGTTGTGCCCGCGCACGATGACGGCGTTGATTTTAATTGGCGTCAAGCCCGCGCGCTGCGCCGCCTCTATCCCTTCAAGCACTCGGTCGAGCACGTCCACGCCAGTCATGCTCTTGAACACCTCTGGCTTCAAGCTGTCAATGCTGATCGTGATGCGGTCAAGCCCCGCTTCCTTCAAACCTTCCGCGCGCCCCGGCAGAAAGTAGCCGTTGGTGGTCAGAGCCAGATCATGCAGGCCGGGCTTGAGCGCGGATAATTTTCGGATGATGGTTTCGATGTCGCGCCGCATCATCGGCTCGCCGCCGGTCAGGCGAATTTTTTCAATCCCAAGCGAGACAAAAATCTCCGCCACGTATTCGATCTCTTCGTAAGAGAGCATCTGCTCTTTGGGCGCAATCGGCGGCTCGCCGTGCGGCAGGCAATAGAAGCAGCGAAAGTTGCAGCGATCCGTCAGCGACACGCGCAAATCGCGTATCACGCGGCCATAAGAATCTTTGAGTAAGGTAGTCACTTCTAAAATTTCAACTCTGAAAACTTCTTAAACTTTTCAACACAAGGTTGCTCTTGTCTTTGATGATAACGCCGCCCGCCCGCTCTCTCCAAACGGTAAAGATGGCAAAGATGCTATTAAATGGTTTAAGATTTGCGGCAACGATTCCCCTTTCAAGCTTTCCCCGGAGTGAACGCTCTCGTTAGCGTTCGGATTAATGTGTGCTTGGGAAGAGAAGAAGGAAAGTTATGTTGAGACAAAGAGGCACGACCTGTTTTGCAATCTTCTGCTTGCTGTTTGTGCAGCTTGCGTGCGGGTTGTTTGACGGCCCCGGCGGTGAGGGCGGCGATGTTTCGACGGGGAGCGCGCGTCCCGCGCCGCATTTCAAGCCGGGTTTTAATCTCTTCTCGCCGGAGCAGGACATAGAGCTGGGCAAGCGTTCAGCGCAGCAGATCGCGCAGGAGGCTCCGCTTTTAAGAGACGAGCGCATCGTTAATTACGTCCGGCAGTTGGGGACAAAACTTTCAAGCAAGGCTCCCGGCCATCCCTTCACTTATCATTTTGAAGTCGTGGCGACCAAAGACATCAACGCCTTTGCGCTTCCCGGCGGATACATCTTCGTTTACGCGGGCACTATCGCTGCGGCTAAGAATGAAGGCGAGCTGGCGGGCGTGATGGCGCACGAGATTGCGCACGTCGCACTGCGTCACGGCACGAATCAGGCATCGAAAGCTTACCTTGCCAAAGCAGGGATAGATATCCTGCGCGTCATCGGTGGCGGCAATGCGGATTTGGATGAAGCCATCAACCAGATCGGCGGCGCGGGCGCGAATATGCTCTTTCTCAAGTTTGGTCGGACGGCTGAGACGCAGGCCGATTTGGAAGGCGCGCACATCATGGCTAACGCCGGTTACGACGCGCGCGACATGGCGAATTTTTTTAAGACCTTAGCGTCCAGCGGCGGACAGCGCACGCCGGAATTTTTGAGCGACCATCCAGACCCCGGCAATCGTTATCAGGCCATCACGGAAGCTTTGCCACAGCTCAAAACCATCTCGAACCCGACGCGCGATTCGGAAGAGTTTCGTCAGGCGAAGGCGCGCTTGACGGGAGGCTCACAGCTCGATTCAAAAAAAGAGCAGCCCGCGCGCCTCGTAACCGGCGTTAGCCATGATGTGCGCGCCTT
>JACMLC010000168.1 GCA_014379795.1 Pyrinomonadaceae bacterium | reverse complement strand
GAATAAATTTTTGCAGAAAAGAAACAAAAGGAAGGCAAAAGTAAAAAGGTAAAAGGCAAAAGGAAGGCGGAAACCAAATTTTATAAAAAGGTTTGATTCGTACTTTTACCTTTTACCTTTTACCTTTTTACTTATTCGTAGCTCAGGGCTTCGACGGCATCCTGACGCGCGGCGCGCAGGGCTGGATAGAGCGCGCCGATGGTGCCGCCCAACAGCCCGACGCCTAACGCCACCAGAATCCAGCGCAGCTCAATCTCCACGCTCAAGCTTGTCGTCCGCATGATGGCAAAGCGCACGGCGAGCGTCAGTAGGACGCCGACCCC
This sequence comes from Pyrinomonadaceae bacterium, assembly GCA_014379795.1. Classification (GTDB taxonomy): domain Bacteria; phylum Acidobacteriota; class Blastocatellia; order Pyrinomonadales; family Pyrinomonadaceae; genus JACMLC01. The sequence continues at coordinate 2,327 of JACMLC010000168.1, read as the reverse complement.
GACGCCCAGCACACTGACGAGCAAAGCTTCCTGCTCGATGACCCATGCGATTGAAGCTTTTGACATCCCTAAAGATTTTAGGATGCCTATCTGCTTGGTGCGCTCTGTGACGGTCGTGTACATCGCCAGCAAGATGACGAGCAGGCTGATAGTGGAGGCAATCGCGACCACGACATTGATAAAAATGTTGAGCGCGGGCACGCTCGACACATACAACTCCGGCAGATCGCGTGTGAAGATGATTTGATCGTCGGGGAATTTTTCTCTGAGACGCGCGGCGACCATCTCCATCTGTTGCGGGTCTGTGCAGGCGACCAGCACGGATGAGCAATGGCCTTCACCGCCGAGCTGTTCCTGCATCTTGGCGAGCGGAAGCTTGATGCGCCCGCCGCCCGGCGGCTCATAAATGCCCACGATGCGAAAAGGTCTTTCGTAGAGCACGAGCGTGTCGCCGACTTTGGCGTTGCGGTCTTTCTGCCAGACCGTATCCACAATCGCTTCGTCGCCCTTTCCCGTGAATGCCGTTCCTTCCTTGATCGTCAAATTCGTGAGCGCGGCGTATTGCTCAAACGGGATGCCTTCGACGAGGCGGCTGCCGAAACCTTTGTCGCTGCTGACGACGTTCTGGCCGATAGGCACGGCTGCGCGCACGCCTTCGAGACGCGCGATCTCTTCTGCGCGCGAGACGGGCAGCGTGAACGGCTGCGACCCCGTAAAGCCCATCGTGCCGGAAGCGCGCACCATGATTTCTGCGTTGATGCTGGCTTCGCGCCGCCCGCGCTCGCGCAGGACTCCGTGCGCGAGTCCCACTGTGAAGACGATCAGCAGCACGCCGACCGCGATGCCCATGACGCTCACCAGCGTGCGCGCGGGTCTGTGCATGATGTTTGAGAAAACGAGGCTGTCCATAATTTTTCTCAGGCGCGGGCTTCTGTCCGTCAGGTGGCGCGCCCCGTGCGGGACTGTGCGCCAAGCCAGAATGACAAGCCCGATGGCAGTCCAGAAGACGATTCCGGCTTTGCGCACCAACGCCAGCACGAAGCCTGTGGAAGCGACATAACCAAGCGTTTGCAGCACCACCTCCGTGCCGCCTTCATAGACGCCGATGGTTCCCGGCACAAATCCGAAAACGAAGTTGATGACTTTGGTCAGAGACTCTATAACATAAGCCGCCTGCACGCCGGACTTCAAGCCCAGCATCCGAAGCGTCAGATAAACTTCAAGCACGCTTCCGGCATGTGCCAGAAAGTTCATGGCGATCATGGCAAAGAACGCGCCGCGCCGGTGCGTGTAAAAATCATAAACATTCGATTCGAGATCATAAACCTGATCGCGCCGCGAGACGAGAGCTTTCGGGTGAAAACCGAAACGCCCCAGACGGTCAATCATCCACGTCAGCAGCATCACACGGCGGCTGGCGGCAAACATTGCTGCGAGCAGCCCTAGAAATGCAGAAGCAGCGATCACCAGCAGCGTATAACTCACCAACGGCGGCAGGTCATAAGACAAGAGCATCACGCACGCGCCGCTCAGGATAAACACGCCGACAGATAAATTGTATAAAAGATTATCTACGACGAGCGCGGGAACGCCGTGCGCTAAGGGGACGCGGCGGCGCAGCATGGCGACCTTGGTGGCTTCACCGAGGAGCGGGCCTGTGAAGGTCAGAAAGCTGATGGCTTCTCCGCCGAGACGGACGGCAAAGGCGTGACGAAAACCGAAATCACGATGCTCCGGCGCGATGGAGAAGCTCATCGCCATCGTGCGAAAGACGTGGCGCAGGCCGCTGATGGCAAGGATGATAAAAAAGCCTGTGCCGATGCGTGCGAGCGCGTCGAAGATGGGCTGTAGGCCGACGCGGTTGACGACATAGACTAAGAGCGCGAGGCCGAGAATAAAAGCGATGGCCTGTAGCCACAGGATTGTCCGCCGCGCGCCTTTTGAACCGGACGACTTGTCTACATCAGAGACAGCATCCGCTTCATTCGCTTCAGCCGCCTCGTCTGCTAAATGCTCTTCGGAACTTATCAAGGCGCGCTCGCGTCTCCTCTGGCGACAGGTGTGGGGTTGCGCTCGCCCGGCGCGCCCAGCACTTCTGCAATGAGGCGCCCGGGAAATGTGCGAAAGCCGCGTTCCCACAACACACGCACAGGCTTGCGCCCGTCTTCGATTTGTCCCGTCAACGCCAGCATCGTCGGCATAAAGCTCAAGCTATCGTAAGGCTCTGAAATCACGCTCGCGCGCGGAATGCCCGTGCGCGAGCCTCCGGCCATCATCAAGGTCGAGTGCGTCGAGACGCGGAAAAAAGAGCCGTGATTGCCGCCCGG
>JACMLC010000167.1 GCA_014379795.1 Pyrinomonadaceae bacterium | reverse complement strand
GAGACCGAGAGCATCTCGACGGCCATGCCTGCGACGCGCGCCAGCATCTCCAACGCTTCTAAATTAATCGCGTCCGCTTCGAGCGCGGCTGAATCCGCGTAAAGCACCGCGACGGCCTTGCCGCGCGCGATCAGCGGAATGGCGGCCATCCTTTGCGGCGGCTCTTCGCCGAGCTTGGAGAGCAAAGCGTGATTATCTGCATGGTTGCCGGGTGAGCCGCTCCAAGTCGCGCGCGTGTTCACGACATCGCTCAAAACATTGTCGGACGTGAGCGGCAGCGCAATGTCACGCACGGCGTTATCGCCGACCGTGCCTTGCAAGCCGCGCGCGCGCCAGCCGATGGTCTGGTCGTTCTTGACGACAAAGAAGGCTATGCGCGGAGCGAAAGAGGCCGCGCGATTGACGAGCGTGTTGAGAATGTCTGCCTGCGAGCGTTGATCGTCAAGATCATCTATGGCTGATTTGAGGATGGCGATGTCGCTCGACACTTGCGTGTGCGTTGATTCGGCTGAAGCATCTTCGATGCCGCGCTCATGCGCCGCGCGGATGTGCTCCAGAATAGACACGCCGACAGGAGTATCGGATTGCGTGTTGCTGGTGGCGCGCTCCAGCAATTTAGAGAGCGCATCGTTCATCTGGCTTTGGACGCGCTTAATCTCTTCGTGCAAGTTGCTCAGCCGCGAATTGATGTATTTGTCAATATCTGCGCGCAGACTCTTTTCCAGTTCTTCGCTCGCCACAGTTTGTCATCCTCCAAATGATTAGTGCGCGCCGCTCTCACACATTGGAACCAGAACTTTTGCCAAAAGCCGCGCTTCTTGAGATTGAGATAGAATCGAGGGTTAAAGACGCTTGAGACCAAAGCATTCAAGCCGTCTTCTCAACGAATTATGGACGGGCTGGCTCAAGGGTGTCAAGAAATGCTTTTTACAGGGCGGCGCGCGAAGAGTTTGACACCCGTTTGGCAGCTAAGTTATAACCACCCGGAACCAAATTTTAGATTTTAGATTTTGGATTTTGGATTTAAGAATACCGGAAGACTCTTTGCCCCGATACCTATTGTTTTACATACATCAGAACGATAATTGCTAAAAGTCTTCTAATGTTAAGCGCCAATCCAAAATCCAAAATCTAAAATCCAAAATCCCTTTATGCCTTCCCGGATTCTTATTGCCGACGATTACGATGACAACAGAGAGTTGTTGCGCCTGATGCTGGAAGGTGACGGCCACACGATTCTCGAAGCGCGCAACGGGCGCGAGTGCGTCGAGATGGCGCAGGCAGACCCGCCGGATATTTGCCTGATTGATATCTCCATGCCCCTCTTGGACGGCTGGGGAGTCCTGCGAGAGCTGCGTGCGGACGCGCGCACACACAGCATCCCCTGCGTCGCCGTCACAGCTTTCGCAGACATCACGCCCACGCGCGCCAGCCATACGGAAGAGTTCGACGCCTACGTCTCAAAACCGTTTCGCGGCAAAGACCTGATCGAAACGGTCACGCGCCTGCTGGACGATGACGGAGAAAAATCGGAAGTTGGCAGTTAGCAGTTGGCAGTTGGCAGCAAGAATTTTATGACGGCGTGGCAAGATAAGAGTGAAGCTGAAGAAAATGAGCTGAGCGCGGGCGTCGTGCAGGTCGCTTTTGAAAAGCTTTTCGGCGGTGGGCGCGGCGTGCAGAAATTCGCGCGCTCCGGCCTGCGCTACGTCAAGCTGGCGGGCGGCGCGACGCTCGTCGAACAGAATCCGAAGAAAAAGAGCGAATGGGCAGAGCTGGCCGCAATGGGCAAGCGTGTCGCGTGGGTCTTGCGCGACGGCGAATACTTAGCGCGCGTGATTGACGGCGAAGTGGTGTGGCTTGATTAGAGAAAATTTTTTAAGGGGAAAGAACCATTGGCGCTGACAGGGGCTAACGAGCTAAAACGAAAAATGATGATCTCGGTTGACGGCCAGCCGTACACGGTCGTAGAGGTTTTCTTCTCCTCGCCGACGGCGCGCGGCGCGGCGACGATGGTTCGCACGCGTTTGCGCCACCTACTGACGGGCATCATCCTGGAAAAAAGTTTTCGTTCGAGCGAAAAATTTGACGAGCCGGATGTGCAACTGACGCCTGCCTCTTTCCTTTACGCAGACGCGGAAGGCTTTCACCTGATGGATGAATCAACTTACGAGCAGTTCGTTTTTTCGAGCGAACAGATCGGAGATGATCGTGGCTATCTGAAGGAAGGAACCACGCTCCACATTTTGAAATACAACGGAGAGCCGGTCGCGTTACAGCTTCCGCAGTTTGTCGAGCTAAAAGTCGAGAGCGCGGAACCGGGCATGCGCGGCGACACGGCTGCCGGAGGCGCGACCAAACAGGCGACGCTTGAAACAGGATTGCAGGTGCGCGTGCCTCTCTTCATCAAGGAAGGCGAAATCGTGCGCGTCAACACACAGACCGGCGATGTCGCTGGCCGCGCCTGATTAGCGGCTTCCTCTCATTAAAAAAGCGCAAGAGGCACAAGGGAAATTTTATGCCTTCCTTGTGTCTCTTGCGCTTTTTTTATTGCCACTAGCTTTAGCTAGTGGACACGAATAGCCATCAGCGGCTTTAGCCGAACTGTTCGGATAAAGCCGACAGATAGGTTGGGCATCTGCTCCACTAGCTAAAGCTAGTGGCAATTGACTAACTACCAACTTGGGCTAATTGTTATTTACTGCCGCTCGTTGCCGTGACGCTCACAGGGGCTACATAGGCGGGGCGTGTGATGGCTGTGCGCTTCTCTTTTTCTTTGTCCCTGACGATTGTGACCTTCACTTTGCGAAGAGGTTTGCTTTTCGGATTCGGCGCAGGCGTGTAGCCGATGACGTATTGTGTTCGGAGGCTGCGCGCAATCTCGTCTGCAACGCCCTGCAAGTCCCGCCGCGATTTCGCGTACAGGGTGCGCCCGCCGGTCTCTTCCGCCAGTTGGTCAAGCAGGTCACGCGCACGCCGCTGCGGATTCTTTACCTTCCTGAATGGAGCGATGCCTTCCTCAAGCTCCGTCACCAAGCCGACCACGAAAATCTGCACGTCGGTTCCGCGCAGGAACTCGAAAAGCTGCTCTCGCTTATAATAGCTGTCGCGGTCTTCGCCGTCAGTGATGAGTATCAGGGCGAGGCGGCGCGGCTGGCTCATGTTCTCCGTCCCGCGTTTGTTGAGGAGCCGAGTTCCCAAATGAACCGCATCAATCAAGGCCGTCTGCCCGGATTCGATAAAGAGGTCGTCAATCGAACGATTGAGGGCGGCTTGGTTAGAGGTGAAGTCACGCAAGAGCTTAATTTTATCCGAGCTGGCAAAGCTCATCAGAAAAGCTTCGTCTTCGAGTCTGTTAGCGTTGACGATTCTCCTGCCCGCCTCAAGTATCTCTTCAAACTGGCTGCGCAAAGAGCCTGAGTTATCCATCAACAAACCGTAACTGAGCGGCCTTTCGTCCTTTGAAAGAGCCAAGATAGCCTGCTCTACTTCGTCTTCAAAGACGCGAAACTCTTCTTTCGTCACGTCGCCGACCGCGTTCTCTGATTTGTCCAACACAATCACGTTCAGCTTCGCGGACGGTTGCGGTTGGCCGACGGTTTGCGCGAGCACGCTGAAAGCGCAGGCCGCCAGAACGCTCAATAGCATCGCTCTCATGCTTCTGATGCGGTTAAGCGGATTCTTCATCGCTTCTTATCCTTTGCGGATAGTCTTGCTGCCTGCGACTCATAAATCACTTTGCCTGCGAAGATGGTCATCACAGCTTCGGCTTGCAAAATCTCTTCGGGCTTGATGGTCAGCAAATCGCGCGAGTGGATGACCATGTCCGCGAGCATCCCGGCGGCGAGCTGTCCTTTCTCTGTCTCTTCAAAGCTGGCGTAAGCGCTTTCGGCTGTGTAGCAGCGGATGGCTGCGGCGATTGAGAGACGCTCCTGCGGCCACCAGCCGCCCGCAGGGTCGCCCTCTGTGCTCTGCCGCGTGACGGCGGCGTAGAGGCCTAGATAAGGATTGATCGGCTCGACAGGCCAGTCCGTGCCAAAGGCGACGTGAACGCCAAACGATTGCATCATGTGCCACGCGTAAGCCCCTTGGACGCGGTATTCGCCCAAGCGATCCTGCGCCCAACGCTTGTCCGAAATAGCATGCGAAGGCTGCATCGAAGCGATGACGCCCGAGTCACGAAAGCGCGCAAAGTCCGTTGGCGCGACAACCTGCGCGTGCTCGATGCGATCACGCGTTATAGTGATTGGAGGTATATTTCTCCCCGGTTCGTTATCTCCCCTTTGCTTCTCGCGCACGCTGGCATTCTCTTGTCGTTCGCGGTCTCTTTTGTACGCTTCCGCGAAACCCTCTAGGGCCATCCGGTTTGCGCGGTCTCCAATTGCGTGCAATGCGATCTGAAATCCGGAGAGGTGACGCTCGACGATCATCTTCGTCAATTCTTCCGGCGCGCGTCGAGGGATGCCACTGTTCTGCGGGTCGTCTGCAAACGGCGCAAGCATCGCCGCCGTGCGCGAGCCGAGCGTGCCGTCAACGTAACCTTTGAGCGCGGTCAGGCGCAGCCGCAACGGGTCATCGTTAAATGCTCGGAATTCTTCACGTTGCTTTTGCAGTTTTTCAACCGGGTCTTCAAAATCCATCCACTCCGCGACGCGCACGGTCAGCTTGCCCTGCTTCAACAATTCGCGGTAAATCTTCGTCATGTCATAGCCCGAATTGTCCTGCACGGAAGTGATGCCGTAACGCCTCGCTTCTTCGAGCGCGCGTTCAATCCCGCGCAGCTTTTCTTCGCGTGTCGGCTCAGGCACGATCTTTGAAACAAGCTCGCCCGCCGTCTCTTTCAAAATCCCCGTCGGCTCGCCCTGCGCGTCGTGCAAAATCTCTCCGCCCTCCGGCGCAAGGGTCGCGCGCGTGATGCCAGCCTTTTGTAACGCGAGCGAGTTAGCCCAACTGACGTGCCCGTCAACCCGCTGGACAAAGACCGGATTGTTCGGCGCGACCTTGTCCAAATCCTGACGGGTCGGCCACTGGCCGCCCCACAAAGTATGATCCCACCCGCGTCCCAGAATCCAGGAGCCTGCGGGCAGCTCTTTGACCTTTGCCGCGATGCGCTGCAAGGCTTCTTCCAGCGAGCGCGAACCGTTCAAGACCACGCGCAGGAGCGAGAGGCCGCCGCCCGCGAAATGTATGTGCGCGTCGTTAAATCCGGGCGTCACCAGCTTGCCATTTAAATCTATCTCGCGTGCGCCCTGATAGAGCGAACGTATCTCGCGCGTCGTGCCAACGGCTGCGATACGCTCGCCGTCAACCGCGATGGCTTCCGCGACGCTGCCGCGCGCATCCGCCGTAAACACTTTGCCGTTAAAGAGAACGAGGCTCACCTTTCGCTTGCCCTGCGCTCGCAGAGCAAAGGTTGGCGAGAGAAGCGAAAGCAGAAGCAGCGAAAGTAGAAATAAACGTGTTCGCATAATTTTTTCAGGGAAGGGAAAATCAGATTATCGAGCGCGTATTGTTATATCACTGATTGAGCTTGTTCAGAAGTTTGATAAACCACAAAGAAAGGGTGTAGGGGGAAGGGGATAGGGTGTAGTAAAGACAAAATGCTTTTCTACACCCTACACCCTATCCCCTTCCCCCTAGCTCTTTGCGCCTTTGCGGGAAACGTCTTATCTTATCCGCCATCAACCTTCAAGATTCGGAGCAAAATATATGAAGACAGAAACCATGACGCTGGAAACCGGCTACGGCCAGACAAGCGCGCACGTCGCGTCTCCGGACGATGCTCAAGCAGGCGCGGCAGTGATTTTGATTCAGGAATGGTGGGGCATCAACGATCACATACGCGACCTCGCCGGACGCTACGCGCGAGGGTTACATGTGCGTCGCGCCCGATCTGTATCGCGGCAAAGTGACGCAGGACTCGCAGGAAGCCTCAAGGCTGATGCACGAACTCGCGCTGGAAGATGGAATGGAGACTATCAAACAGACCGTCGGAGAATTGAGAAAGCGCGGCGTCGAAAAAATCGGCATCACGGGCTACTGCATGGGCGGCACATACGCCCTGCGCGCGGCCTGCGAGATTGAGACGCTCGGCGCGGCGGCTCCCTTCTACGGTGACATCCCTGAAGATGAAGCGCTGGCTCAATTAAAAGTTCCGACGCTCTTTATCGCGGGTGCGCGTGATGGATGGATTACGCCTCAGAAGGTGGAAGGCTTGAAAGACGCCGCGCGGAAATACGATTTGCCGCTGGAAGTCGTCAGCTACG
>JACMLC010000166.1 GCA_014379795.1 Pyrinomonadaceae bacterium | reverse complement strand
GATACTCGCGCGCTTTTACTTGCAACATCAAAGTTTTGCTCGCGCTTCTACTTACTCGGCCTCTGGAGGTCTTCGGTTTTTTCTTTGCGCAGCCGTCTTCGCCCGAACAATTTTGGTTATTGTTGCGTGCTTGTGTGCGCTGTTTTGCTATGCCTGACTGCGCGCTCGACGCACGCGCAGCAGCCGAATCCTGTTGACCGGCAGGTTACGAATCCGATCACAGACACGCCAAATGTTAATCCTCTGACGGAGGATCAATTGCTGCGCCCGCGCGTTCCTACCAGCGCGGTGACGGCTGGACAGTCTACGGAAGAGTTGGACTTGCGCGCGGACAAGCAGAGCGCGACGGGGCCGGAAGAGGCTCGCATCGTCGTCGCCGAAGGCAATGTGGATGCGCGTATCGGCGTCTATCGTTTGCAGGCCGACAAAGTCACGCTCTATAGAGCGAGCAATCGCATCGTCGCAGAGGGCAACGTCGTCTTCGATCAGGGCGAGCAGCGAATCACAGGCTCGCGCGCGGAATGGAATTACGCGACCAAGCTCGGCTACTTTATCAACTCCACAGGGTTTACGAACCAGACGCAGGACGGCACTGTCATCTACTTTACAGCCGACAGCGTTGAGAAAGTCAGCGTAGATAAAATCATAGTCATCAACGCAGAGCTGACCGCCTGCGAAGACAGCGTACCCAAGTGGAGCTTTAAAACGCGCCGCGCGGAAATCAAGATCGGCGACCGCGTGCGCTTCAAAAATCCCTCGTTCCGCATCAAGAATATTCCCGTCGCGTGGCTGCCCTTCGGCTCGATCTCGCTCAAGCGGCGCGACCGCGCTTCAGGCTTTCTGACGCCGACCTTCAGCGGCTCTGGCAACAAAGGCTTTCGCCTCTCAAGCGCTTACTACCAGACTCTTGGACGCTCTGCGGACGTGACGATTCGCAATGACATCTACACGGCGCGCGGCGTCGGGGTCGGCGCAGATGTCAGAACGCGCGCCAACTCGCGCTCGTTTCTCAACTTTGGTTTCTATTCGGTCAGGGATCGCATGTTCGGCGACGACGAAAGCCCTGAAAATCCGGATCAGGGCGGCTCCAGCTTTTACATGGACGGCGTGCATTACTTTCCGAACGGCTTTCTGGCCGCCGCCGATGTCAACGTGACCTCGAACCTCGCTTTTCGTCAGGTCTTCTCGGATTCGATTCAGCAGACCATTTCGCCCGAAGAACGCTCGCAGGTTTTCATCAATAAAAATTTCGCCGAATTCAGCTTTAATTTTCTGGCGCGCACGCAGGTCACTTCCATTCCGAACGCGCGCATACGCACGCGCCAGCTTCCGAGCATCTCGCTCGATAAGCGTCCAACGATTCTGAAATTCTTTGAAAAACTCCCGCTCTATTTTTCGCTTGAGACCAGTCTGGAAGGCGTGAGCCGCAAAGAGACTGTCGAAGATATTGATTTGTTCCGCCTGCAAGGATTCGGCGAGCCGATTATCTCGCCGTCTATCGTCCAGCGTCTGGATTTTCATCCGAACTTTTCGCTGCCGCTCAATTTCGCCGGGTGGTCTGTGACATTAATGGGAGGCGTGCGGGGAACTTATTATTCAAATTCGCTGGTGCCGGACACACGCCTTGTCACAAGCCGGGACTTCATACGCGGCTACGGCGAGTTCGAGCTGGACGTGCGCCCGCCCGCGCTGGCGCGTAACTTTCATCACCGCGACGGCAGGTTCTTCTTTAGCCATCTCATCGAGCCGTATGTGACCTATCGCAAGATCGAAGGCATCACGAATTTTGATCGCATCATCCGCTTTGATCACACGGACGCCATCGCCGATACCAACGAGATCGAGTTCGGCATTACCAATCGTTTCTTCACGCGCCGCTCG
>JACMLC010000165.1 GCA_014379795.1 Pyrinomonadaceae bacterium | reverse complement strand
TTAGAAAAATCCGCCATGACTGTTTGTATCAATGCGAAATAAAAATTAAGTCTGAGGATGAACGCAAAGCCTTCCTCATTTTGCGCTTGAGCTTGAGAGCCAAAGCTTTACTCTGTGCCTGATTTGTATTGCTCAAGCACGGCGCGCGTCTGATCGCTGGCTCCTGTTTCGCCCTGCGCGGGCAAAGCTTCGGGCGTCTTGGCTCCGGTCGAGCTGGGCAAGAGTCCCATGTCGCGCTTGTACTCAAGCAGCTTGTCCTGCAACTGCATGTCCATCGCCTCGCGCTCGATTTCCTGCATCTGGTTGTCAACCGAGGCCGCGCCGAGTTGCATCTTGGCTTCGGCGGCGGCGGCGCGGCGGTCTATCTTGTCGCGCATCTCGTTAAAGGTCGAAGCATCGTCGCCGAGATTGAACGTCTCCATCGTCTGCGCGAGCTGCTCTTGCAGCTTGGCCTGCTTCGACTGGTTGATGAGCTGCATCGCTTCAGCCGTGCGCTTTTGCATTTGCAGCACATAATTGTCGCGCGCCTTGAGCGCCTGCTTGGATGCAAGGCTGGCGTGCTCTAGTTGCTGCCCGGTTTTTTGTAGATCAAGCTGCGCCTGCTGAAGCTGGCCGATGTAAGCGGTGGCGATGTCATCGCGTCCCAGCTTGACCGAAGCTTTGATCTTTGAATCCAGGTCAACGACCTGTGTTTCCAGACGCTCTTTACTTTTGGCGAGCAATTTTTCCGTCGCCATCACTTGCGAGACGGAGTTATTGAGTTCCGGCACACGGTCGCGCATGTCGCGGATGGTTTGCTGAAGTATGAGTTCGGGGTCTTCAGTCCTCTCCACGATGCCGCCAAACACCGCGCGAAACGAACGCTTGATTCTGCTCCACAGTCCCATCTCTTCTCATTCCTCCAGCCGTTAAAATTAGAGAGCGCACCCCCCTCGCTTAACTATCCTGCCAATCCGAGACGCCTGTTGTTGTACGTTACACAGCCCGACGCGGTTGCACTTTCCCCAACAGCCCATTTCGGATTCGAGTATAGCAGGAGTCGCGCGCCTGCTGCTAGAGAACAGTGGGCAGTTAGCAGTTGGCAGTTGGCAGTAGAGAAAGAATTGTCAGCTAGCGTTCACATTTGCCCTTACTGCCAACTGCTAACTGCCTACTGCCCACTATTTTTCCCGATGTCGCGGCGATACTGCATGCCGTCCCAGTGAATTTCTTTGACGGCGTTGTAACAGTGTTGGAGGGCATGGTCAAGAGTTTCAGCGGAGGCCGTCACGCCCAGCACGCGCCCGCCTGCCGTGAGCCAAACGCCTTCGGCTGTGCGCTTTGTTCCGGCATGAAAAATTTGTACGTCTTTGTGTGTCGCGGCGCGGTCTAAGCCTTCGATGTGCGCGCCCGTTTCAGGACGCGCGGGATAGCCGCGCGCCGCCAGCACGACGCAGGCCGAAGCCTCATCGCTCCAACGCACCGGAATCTGTGAGAGCGTCCCGCGCGTCGTCGCTTCAAAAATATCTATGAGGTCTGATTGCAAACGCACGAGAATCGCCTGAGTCTCAGGGTCGCCAAAGCGGACGTTGTATTCGAGAACGCGTGCGCCGTCCGTCGTCAGCATCAAGCCTATAAAAAGCACGCCGCGAAACTCAAAGCCATCCAGACGCGCGCCTTCAAGCGTCGGCTCGACGATTTCACGCACGACGTGCCGCAGAGTTTCTTCATCCAGCACGCCGTCTTCAGTCACGACGCCCATGCCGCCCGTGTTCGGCCCGGTATCATTTTCTCCGATACGTTTATGGTCGCGCGCCGTAGGCATCAGCGAGTAATCTTTTCCGTCTGCGAAAAGCAGCAGTGAGGCTTCGCGCCCCACGAGCGTTTCTTCAATCACGACGCGGCGCGCGGCCTCAGCCCCGACCGAGCCTTCAATCATTAAATCTTTAATCGCGGCTTCGGCTTGCGTGCGAGAGGGAGCGACGACGACGCCTTTGCCGCCCGCGAGGCCATCCGCTTTGACGACGACCGAAGCATTTTCGTCGCCGAATTCGCCGCTGCGCAGGATTCCTATCGCTTCTTCGGCGGAAGCAGCGATGCGATAACGCGCGGTCGGTATTCCGTGACGCGCCATAAAATCTTTGGCGAAAGCCTTGCTGGATTCCAATCGCGCGGCGGACTGACCCGCGCCCGTTATCGCCAGCCCGCGCGATTCAAACAGGTCAACGATGCCTGCCGCGAGCGGAGCTTCCCCGCCGACTATCGTGAGATCAATTCTCTTCTCTCCGGCAAATCGCGCGAGCGCGTGCGTGTCCGTCGCTTCAATCGCAATACACTCTGCAAGCTGCGCGATGCCGCCGTTGCCGGGAGCGCAGAAAAGTCTGACATCGGGACGCGCGCTCTTTGCCAGCGACCACGCAATCGCATGCTCGCGCCCGCCTGAGCCTATGACGAGAATGTTCATGCAGATGATGTCTCTCGTTCTTCAACCGGTTTGTAATATCTAGGTGAAGGGATGCTGGCATGGCAGGTGGTCGCTGTCAAGAGTTCTTATCAGCCAAATCAAAAAGCCGTAGCTTGTCACTTTTCCTGACAAATCCTTTTCCTCCTTTTCGCTTTCTCGTCACTAAAAGCTTGACACAATTTCGTGATAGCTATAAGTTGCAAGACGCAAGCTCGCTTCGATTCAGTGAGGGCCATCCCGACCTAGAGCGATTCACTCCACGAAGTGATTATTTAACATCCTCGCAATTTTGAAACCGGATGCGCGCCAGAGCGGCCCTGCCCCTTTAATTCACGCTCAAGACGTGCAAGCGCATAACAACGGGGGTGAATCACCATGTCACAAGCAGAGGCCACAAGCCCTTCGAACGGGAAGTGGAGTCATTCCGAAATGGAGTTCGAGGATAGCACGATCAAGTGTGTGGATTGCGCAGAGGATTTTATCTGGACCGGCGGCGAGCAGGTT
>JACMLC010000164.1 GCA_014379795.1 Pyrinomonadaceae bacterium | reverse complement strand
TTTCCCGTGCTGCCGATTGTGCTTGGACGCTTTGTGCGACCAAACATTTACAGCAAGGCCAAGATGGCCCCGTATGAGTGCGGCATAGAGCCGACGACGGAAGCGCACGACCGCTTTACCGTGCGCTATTACATCGTCGCCATGCTCTTTCTGATTTTCGATGTCGAGACGATCTTTCTGCTGCCGTGGGCGATCATCTTTATGGGCGACGATTTTTCGTTTACCAAATTTGCGCTGATTGAAATGTTTGTCTTCATAGGCATCCTGATTGTCGGTTACTACTACGCCTGGCGCAAAGGCGCGCTCGAATGGGCTTAAAAACAGGGTGAAGGGGATAGGGTGTAGGGTGTAGTAAAAGCTACGAATTCCCTACACCCTACACCCTGCACCCTACACCCTAACTTTATGGCTGAACATCAAGAAGGATTTGTCCTGACGACGGTTGATTCGATCATCAACTCTGTGCGGCGGACTGTGGGCGCGAAGGCGATGGATGTGAGTGCGCCGGTCGTGAACTGGGCGCGCAAGTCCGCTTTGTGGCCGATGACGTTTGGCCTTGCGTGCTGCGCGATTGAGATGATTGCCACCGGAGCCGGGCGTTTTGACATAGACCGCTTTGGCGCAGGGGTCTTTCGCCCCAGCCCGCGCCAGAGCGACCTGATTATCATCGCTGGCACTGTGACGTTGAAGATGGGGCCTGTGGTGAGGCGCGTCTACGAGCAGATGCCTGAGCCTAAGTGGGCGATGGCGATGGGCGCGTGCGCTTCGACCGGCGGGCCTTTTGATTCTTATTCGACGATGCAGGGCGTGGATCGCTGCATCCCCGTAGACGTTTATATTCCCGGTTGCCCGCCGCGCCCGGAAGCCCTGCTCTATGGCCTGATGCGCCTGCAAGACATCATCATGCGCGAAGCTCCGTCCGCTTATATTTTTGAATCGGACGGCACGGTGCGCCGCCAGCGTCAACTCGAAGGCGATGAAGAGTTGCAGGACATCTCACCGCTCGACCGCGAGGCTGAAGAAGTGATGTCGGCAATCTCTAAATGAGAAAAAATCACCATTGACTAATGGGAAAGATTATCCGGCTCGATGCGAATAGGAAGCGGCAAAACAGTGTTCATTCTGGTTGCCACCAAGCGTTGCGTGGTTTCCCAAATCTTGAAGCCGGGCGCCGTGATTTTAATCTGATAAATTCCGGGGTTGAGTAAGCCCTGATAAAAGCGGCCCTTCGCATCTGTTTTTCTGGAGACCGTTACCCCGCTAAGTTGATTGATAAATTGCACCCGCGCGCCGGATAGAGGTGTTCCGGTCTGCCCGTTTACAATCGTGCCCTGAAAGGCTCCGGTAATACCCTGAAAGGCTCCGGTAACAAATTCTTCTTGACTGCAAGTTGTCCCACACACAAAGAAGCGGCCCACCTCGTTTTGTTCATCATTCGTAGCAACTATCCCGACTCCTCCAATGGGAAAATGATTATCAGGATCATTGAGTGTGCCCAAAGCTAAGAGTTGCCCGGTTTCACTATCTGTGATCTGGACATTGAGACGGTTCTTCTGCATTCTAAGCGAAACAGTAAAGAATTGGTTTGGTTTAAGTGTGATCGCCGCAAAATCAATCGGGATTGGTTCGCCAAGTTGTTTTACTGGCACCCCATTGTTAATGACAAAAGCGCGAAGCACGTAAGGTTCCTGAGATTTATCTCCTGTAATCTGAATTAAGTAATAATCTTGTCTGTCAATCATTCGCAATGCGAAAGAAACGGCAATGGCATTCGTCATTTTTACATCGCTGATTAATTGAAAATCAGTATAGTAACGATAGTAGCCGGAACGTGGGGTGGCGATGCCTTTCCCATTAATTATCAGCTTGCCGGAAGAAACGCTCCAATTACCGGGGGCTTCCCATTCGCTGAGGCTGACCCACGGAGCAGATAAGACCATCTGTCCATATTCAGCGACCGGATTAGAAGTTATATTTTCATTAGTTTCAGCCTTTACTGAAGAAGGCACGGCTGTTAGCGCAATGACCAAATCGCTCGCTTTGTAACCATCAATGTCAGCAAAAGGTTTTTGTTCTTTCCCGGTGCCCAAATCTAATCTAACTTTCTTGGGAACAAAGTCTTGCAAATAATTTACAAGTCCCGCTAAAGTGATTTCTCCCTTCTCGTTTGCCGCTTCACCTTTAAGACCTTCAACCAGATACCATGTAAAATACCCGTGTTTCTTTTCTTTGTATTCATATGCACGATGCCCTATTTCTGTAGCATACAGTGTGGCAAACGCTACGATTTCACGATTACGTACATCGAAATTAAATCCGCGTGTATAGGAAGGCGTTAAAGGATTGTCCGTATCAGAACGCCCGACAGGATCATTTCGGCAAGCATCTAATATTAATATGACCTGTTGCACACCGGTTTTTCTTATCCGATCTTTCATCTGCATGACATTGATAGCAGTCTCTTCCAGTAAATCCACATCATTACTTACCTGAGCATCTGAGGGCAGCAGAAACGCTTGCTTCTCTCGCTCTATGCCATGTCCTGAAAAAGAGACCAAAAGTAATCCGTCTTTGGGTACTGCGCTGCGCAGATTCGATAATCGCCGCAAGATGTTTCCACGCGTCGGCTTTCGCTCAGCAGGCTGATCCGAAGCCAATATGGTCACTTGATCCATAGGAAACCCTGCGTACCGAATGAGCGCATCTGCCAGCAACTTGGCATCGTTCGATGCGCCGCCGAGTGTCGTTATTTGAGTGTCTGCATACTCATCAACGCCAATAATTAATGCATAACGTTTTGGCTTGCTTGGTAACACGCTTACCTGTTCGCTCATCTCCAATTGTCGTTTCGGTGGGATTTCCTGCGCCTGAAGATGCTGTCCCAGCAGAGCACACAATAAAAGAAGCGTTGAAATTACGAAACGCGGCGATAATCGTAGGGTAAGAATGTTGATGCTCATAAGTTTCTTCTTTGGACAGGACGAGGCTTTGTCAAAAAGGAACCGCCGAGGTTATGTCAAATGAATGAGTGTCTAGCTGATGACCTAGATTAGTAGCGTTGAGAATAAGATTCGTTGAGTTAAGGTGTCAAGATTTGTTTGGGATACATGCAGTTCGACGAGATCGCATGTGCATAGGTCATTTGATTTTGTTCCAACATTATTCCAAAAAATATTTCTGAAAAAGGGAAGAAAACGAAATTTCCTTGCGTCTAATGGTTTGATGATTGATACGACCGGAGGATAAATGGAGCAGCGCGCTGTAATGGAGATCAGCACGGTTGACGAGCGCGTCATAGAAGCCTGCCAGCGGGGTGACAGGGAAGCCTTCCGGCTGCTCTTTGAAGCTCATAAAGACAGGGTTTATTCAATAGCCATACATTTTTTTAACGGCAACGAGACTTCCGCGAGGGATGCCGCGCAACAGGTTTTCCTCAAACTGATGACGAGGATGGAGCAGTTCCGGCGCGATGCTGAGTTTACGACTTGGCTCTATCGCTTGACGGTCAATGCCTGTATTGACGAGCAGCGAAAGTGGCGGCGTTTTATTCCCTTCGGAGACGGAAGCCGTTTGAGCGAGGGGCTAGGGAAATCTCAGGAAGAACGTTATGCGCGCATAGAGATGGCGGATGCCGTGAGGGCTGCGATTGCCGAATTGAAACCGAAGATGCGGATGGCTGTTTTATTAAAGTACGTCGAAGGACTTTCTTACGATGAGATCGCTGCCGCGCTCAATTGCTCGAAAGGCACTGTGGCCTCGCGACTCAATCGCGGCCACAGAATCTTAGCGCGCAAGCTCGGTCACCTGCGCGGCGCGTCTGTGACAAGAGGTTGAGGATGTTTAAGAAGCACGTTATTAAAAATTTGTCTGCCTATTACCACGACGAGCTGCCGGCGGAAGACGCGCGCCGCATCGCCACGCATCTGGACGGCTGCACTCGCTGCCGCGCAGAGTTTGAAGAGATCAAATTGGGAGCATCGCTGGCAAAGCTCTTGCCGCAAAGCAGCGCACCGCAGTCTCTCTGGAACGAAATCACGACCGCGCTTGATAAACAAGATAGGAAAAATAAACTCTCCGGTTCAATTATTCCGGCGCAGGCTTTCGGCTGGCATCGCTTTGCCGCCGCGACGGTCGTGCTGTTGCTCGTCATCGGGTTGGGTCTCGCGTGGTATTTCATGCGACGGCCACAAACAACTGAACAAGTTGCCAGTCATCAAACAACGCAGCCCCGACAAGAGTCTGAGCAGACAATTCCGCAGAAGGGTGTCGAGCCGGTAAAGAATGACTCAGGCGAAGCGCCTAAAACCGGCGTGACGATAGTCAAAACACAACCTGAGAAGGATGCTGTTTTTCCTCCCGCCGTAAAGTCACCGGATAGTTCAAATCCGGTTAAGAGCAACCCGACCTTAACCCCGTCTTTGCCCGCGTGGCAGGTCGCGCGGCTGGCTGGCGCGCCGAAAGTCGGTGCGGACAATATTACGGGCACAGGCCGTCTCGCCGTCGGCGAGTGGCTGGAAACGGATGCCGCCTCGCGCGCAAAGATAGAAGTGGCGGACATAGGGCAGGTGGAGATTGAGCCTAACTCGCGCGTGCGGCTGGTGACGACGCGGGCTACACAGCATCGCCTTGAACTCGCGCGCGGGCGGATGCAGGCGCAGATAGATGCTCCGCCGCGTCTCTTTATTGTTGACACGCCGTCGGCGGTGGCGGTTGATCTCGGCTGCGCTTACACGCTCGAAGTTGACGACGCGGGGCGCAGCATCCTGCATGTCACTTCGGGCTGGGTCGCGCTCGAAAGAAAAGGCCGTGAGTCAATCGTGCCCGCAGGAGCCGTCTGCATGACTCAGCCGGGAATCGGATTGGGCACGCCTTACTTCGCAGACTCCACGCCCGCCCTGCGCGAAGCTCTCGCGAAATTCGATTTTCAAAACGGCGGAACTGCATCGCTCAACACGATTCTCGCAGAGGCGGAAAGTTACGACGCGCTCACGCTCTGGCACTTGCTCGCGCGCGTGAACATCAATGAGCGTGGGCGTGTTTATGATGCGCTGGCTGATTACATCGCTCCGCCTGCGGGCGTGACGCGCGCGGGCGTGTTGCGCTTGAACAAAAAGATGCTCGCTCTCTGGAAAGAGGAATTGATCAATTCGTGGTTTGAAGAACCTCGCTCGGGTAAAACGAAAAAAGCTCGTCTCTCCTCAAAATAGCTTTGACAATAAAAGTGTGGAGGAAAAAGATGAAGACACGTACACGGTCACGCCTCATTGTAGGCGGATTGCTGGCCTTAGCTCTCGCAACTTTCGCGGGAATCAAAACCAACTCTCAAAGCGCGACTGCCAGCGCGCAAAGTGCGACGGCTGCGAGGGCTGCAACACGGCTCATCGCGCACGAGTGGGGCACGTTCACATCCGTCGCGGGCAAGGATGGAGTGATGCTCGAATGGCGACCGCTGTCCGGCCCCAGCGACCTGCCCAAGTTTGTGCATACCATCAGCTCTGACGGCTTGCGGCGCGGCGTCTCAAAGGGCAGCATCAGCGCATCCGTCCGCATGGGAACCCCTGTCATTTATTTTTACGCAGACCGCGAGACGGAGGTCTCCGTCAAGGTTGATTTTCCGAAAGGCAAGATCACGGAATGGTATCCGCACGCGCGCACGAGCGCGGGAGCGAGCATTGATTGGGGTAAATTTAAAATCCTGCCCGGAGCCAGCTTTAATTTTCCGAAAGAGAGCGCGTTGAGCCATTATTATCCCGCGCGCGAGACAGACGCCGCGCCCGTGCAGGTCTGCGGCGTCAACGGAAAAGAAAATGAGCAGGAAAAGTTTCTCTTCTATCGCGGCGTCGGCAGTTTCGACTTGCCGCTCTCGGTCAAGCTCGAAGCGGATCAAGTGGTCTTGAAAAATCTGGCGCAGCCCGAAATCTCGAACCTGGTAATTTTTGAAAATCGTGGCGGGAAAATCGGCTATCGCCTGTGCGACGCCTTTACAGGCGAGATGACTCACGAACGGCCTGCGCTCACACAGAACATGGATGCCTTGCTTGCAGACCTTGAGCGCATCCTGATTGCCGAAGGGCTTTATCAAAAAGAAGAGCGCTCGATGATTCAAACGTGGCGCGATTCATGGTTCGTGGAAGGCTTGAGAGTCTTC
>JACMLC010000163.1 GCA_014379795.1 Pyrinomonadaceae bacterium | reverse complement strand
GACCGCCGCGACCGCAAGTTGAAAATCACGTTTCGCAGTTGCCCCGCGATCAAGGAGCAAAGCTTCCGAAGTCACAGTGGAAAACCCGCGCGCCGTCACTTCGATAATATATTCCCCCGGCCCCAAGCCTGTGAAAGCATAGACGCCTTTCCCGTCCGTGCGCCCAAACAACTGGACGCCGCTGCGTGCGCGCAGCCGCACTTCCGCTCCCGTCACGCTCGCGCCCTGCTCGTCCGTCACGACGCCGCTGACGCTCGCACCGTTTTGCGCTGGCGCAGCGAACGCAAGTGAAAGAACCAGCAACAACGCAGAGGCGATGCTTTTTATTTTGAATCTGAAGAGAGGCCGCGCGGCCTGCTCAAATATTTCACGTCTCATTTTTAGCTTCTCCTGCCCGTCGCAGTACGAGCTTGCATGAGAGCAGCCGGATAGGTCTCCTGACTCGCGGCCTTCCCGCATGCGCCTTCCCATTCCTTTTAAGAGAACAGTGGCATCAATGCACGCGGGCTTTGTATCACCGCTTACAGTTGCGCGGGCAGTGGCGGCTTTGCACCGCCTTCCCTGATCCGTCGCTCTGGTTGGTGTTTTTACCGGCGCGCTTCATGCACCGGCGTAATGCGTGGCACGCCCGATAAAGGGTGCGTGTCAACTAAAACCCGTAGCTCAAAACTTTCTCCAAGAATCTCAGGCGTCAGCACTTCGCGCGGCGCGCCGAGGGCGACAGTCTGCCCGTCCTTGATAATCAACACGCGGTCTGCGAACTCAGCCGCGAGGTTGATGTCGTGCGTGACAACGACGGCTGCTGTGCCGCGCTCATCACAACGCGCTCGCACAAGCTGAAGCACAGATGCTTGATGCGCTAAGTCAAGATTCGCGGTCGGCTCATCAAGCAGCAGAACTCCCGCTTCGGTCGCGAGCGCGCGTGCCAGCACGGCCCTTTGACGCTCACCGCCCGAAAGCTCATTCATCAACCTTGTCTTATACTCAAGCAGCTTCGTGTCGCGCAGAGCTTCTTCCGCGATTTCTAAATCGCGCACAGTCTCCCAGCCCCATGCGCCTGTGCCAGACGAAGCGAAACGCGCGCCCAGCGCGAACTCCATAACCGTGACGGGAAATCTCAGCTCTGCCTCCTGTGCGACGACGGCGATGCGGCGACTGATAGCCCTTCTGCCGTAATCGCCCAAAAATTTTCCATCCAGCAAAATCTCTCCGCGCGCAGGTTCAAGCGCACCGTTGAGCGCGCGCATCAGCGTAGTTTTCCCCGCGCCGTTTGGCCCAATGATGGCTGTGATCGCGCCCGGCTCTGCGCGAAGCGAGACGCCTCTAATCGCTTCACGCGTTCCGTACCCGACAGTAATCTCGCGCGCTTCAAGCACAGCTTTTATCCTCTTCTTAACAAATAAACGAACAGCGGCGCGCCGATGAGCGCGGTGATGGCGCCGACAGGCAATTCGCGTGGAGAGATGATGGTGCGCGCAACTGTGTCCGCGACGATCACGAACAAGGCTCCGGCCAGCGCGGCGGCGATGATTACAGTCCGGTTATCGCTGCCGAATGTGAGGCGAACCAGATGCGGCACGACCAGCCCGACGTATCCGACAGAGCCGCCCGAAGCGACAGAGCTTCCGACCAGCAAACCCGCCGCGAGAAAAACCAGCAGGCGCACCCGTCCCACCTCAACGCCCAGATCAAATGCGTCCCGCTCTCCGAGCATCAACAAATTCAAGGAACGCGCATGCGCCGCTAAGACAATCGTGCCGACGATTGCGGCTGAGACAGCAATCAACAGCAGCGCGCCCGTTGTCCCCGATAAATCTCCGAGCAGCCAGAAAGTAAAAGAACGGATGCGCGTCGCGTCCATCAGATTCGTGATGAACACAATCGCTGACGAGAGAAACGTAGTCACGATGACGCCCGCCAGAATCAGTTTTTCCGGCGACGCTCCGGTGCGCCCGCGCGCCAGCCTGTAAACCACCAGCGTTGAAAGCAGCGCGCCCGCAAACGCCATCACGGGGCGGCTCCATTCCTGCGCGCCGAAGAAGACGAGCGCGATCATCGTCCCGACCGCCGCGCCGTTCGAGATGCCTAGCAAGTAAGGCTCTGCCAGCGGATTACGCAACAGAGCCTGATAGCCCGCGCCCGCCGCAGCGAGCGAAGCCCCCACGGCTGCGCCCAGCAGGATGCGCGGAAGGCGTATGTCAAACAGGATTGCGCGCTGCTCAACGGTCAGCCCGCAGTCCGCGCCGCCTGCGGAAAAGAGAGCGCACAGAGAAGCCTTTGCGGGCAAGCTCTGGCTTCCGATTAAAGCAGCAGCGAGCGCGACACAGAGAAGCGCGACCAACAGGCTCAAACAGATAAGAAGCGTGCGGCGCAAAGTCGAATGCGCGCCGCGAAAGGTTTTCACGTCATCCTGCGGCAAAGCTGTTTCATGGCTTGCGTTCATCTTTACCTGAACGCATTCGGATGAAGCTTGCGCGCCATCTCTTCCAAGCCGTCAACCAGACGCGGCCCCGGACGCGAGAGCCAGTCGCCGTTGATGCCATAGACGCGGCCTTGCTTTGAAGCCGGAGAAGTTTTTAAAGAGCCTGCGATTTCCAGACTCTCCTTTTTCATAGAGCCGTAGGTCGGCATGATGATCGCTTCCGGCTGCGAGGCCAGAGCCGCCTCGTCGCTAAAGGTCGGCCATGCGCCCGGCACTTCCGCCGTGACCGATTTCCCGCCCGCGCGCCGGATCAGGTCTGTCAAAAAAGATTCACGCCCGGCGGTGTAGAGCGGCTCGCGCTCCACCTGATAAAAAACTTGCACAGCCGGTTGGTCTTTGACCGCCGCTTCAACTTTTGCCACCCGCGCCCGCAATTCATTTATCACCTGTGCGGCGCGGTCACGCTCTCCGAACAGCTCGCCAAAGGTTTGAATGCTGCGAAAAACCGCTTCCAGATCGCGCGGGTCTGTGACGTAGACTGGAATGTTTTGCTCCTGCATCTGCTTGGTAAAGGCTTCGAGCTGTGAAGCGGTCGAGACGAGCACGAGTTGCGGGCGGAGCGCGACGATGCGCTCGATGTTGGGCTGCATGGTGTCGCCAACTTTCGTGACCTCTTTGGCGGCGGGCGGGTAATCGCAAAAGCTAGTGTTGCCGACCAGCCGGTTGCCTGCGCCGACGGCGTAAATAATCTCTGTCAAATTCGGCGCGAGCGACACGACGCGCTCTATTCGCACGGGGACGCGCAGGCTCTTTCCGGTTTCGTCCTTAACCTCGCGCGTCTCAACATCATTCGTCGAAGTGTTCGTCTTGTTCCGCATGCCGCAGGACGAAAAAGCGAAAGCGGCACAAATGATGAGCGCGCACAAAGCTATTAAGTGGCGGCTATATCTATTTTCTTCAAGCACAAAAAAATCCCGTCGCCTGCGCTGACGCTTTACGTAAAGCGACAGGCTGGCGACGGGATGACTTAAACCGAGAAGGAGACCCGCATGCGGCCTGAACACCTTTACGCGAGGCGTTCAAGAGGCTGAAAAAAGCGTCTCACGGGCAGGTCTCCTGACTCGGAGCAAGCTTAAAAAGTTATGCTCCACACAGTGGCGCGACCGCGCGGGATTCACACCCGCTTCCCTATTCTCCCCGCTCTTTTGCACGGGGCACCCGGACACTTTGATTTAGAAAG
>JACMLC010000162.1 GCA_014379795.1 Pyrinomonadaceae bacterium | reverse complement strand
GGCGCGCGTCGTGACCGCGGGGACTGTGGAGGGCGACTCAATCGCGGTCAACGGCGTGTGCCTGACCGCGCTCGAAGTACGCTCGGACTCGTTCGCGGCGGACGGCTCGCGCGAGACTTTACAGCGCTCGACGCTCGGCAGCCTGCGCGCCGGTTCGGTCGTCAATCTTGAGCGCGCCGTCACGCCGCAGACGCGTCTCGGCGGCCACATCGTGCAGGGACACGTTGACGCGCGCGGCAGCTTCCTGAGCGCGACCGAACACGGCGGCTCATGGACTGTCCGCCTCGCTTACCCTGTAGAGATGGCGCGCTATCTCGTCTTCAAAGGCTCCGTCGCGGTCGAAGGCATCAGCCTCACCGTCGCCGGACTCGCGGAGGAATATTTCGAGATCGCCGTGATTCCAAAGACATGGCAGGTCACAAACCTCTCACACCTGCGCGCGGGCGATGCGGTTAATCTCGAAGCAGACATCATTGCCAAGTACGTCGAGCGTATTCTGAGCGTCGCGCCGCAGGTAAGAGAAGAGAAGGCATCAACAATAACCTTGGAGAAGCTCACCGAATTGGGTTACACATGAAGCTAAAACAGGCTGAGTCTGAAGTGGAAATCAAACAGGCGCGAGAGCTTTTTGAGGAGTACGCGGCGTGGCTGGATGTTGACCTGTGCTTTCAGAATTTTGAGAAAGAGCTACGCGAGTTGCCCGGAGAATATGCGAAGCCTTCGGGTCGCCTGCTGCTGGCAATTGACGGGGGGCAGTTGATGGGGTGCGTGGCTTTGCGCCGGATTGATGATGATATATGTGAAATGAAAAGGCTCTATCTGCGAAAGGATTTTCGCGGGCGCGGGGCGGGCAGGGAACTCGCCGTAGCGATTATCGAAGAGGCGCGCCAGATCGGTTATCAGCGGATGCGGCTTGATACCTTGCCGCGCAGGATGGCGCAGGCGGAGACGGTTTATCGCTCGCTGGGCTTCAAAGAGATTGAGCCTTATTATCATAATCCGATTGGAGACACTTTATACATGGAACTGGTCTTATGATTTTATGCTTGCCCTAAAGCGTGCGGATATGCCAAAGTCTTGCTGCCATCAAATCAAACACAATCTGGGAGCCGAAAATCATGTCTAGGATTGACGCTGAGACCGCCACAGGCCCTGTGGCTTTTGACGCTGAGCCGGGGCGCAAGCTCGTGCTGGCGATTGAAGACGCAGGGATAGACATCCTGCATCGCTGTGGCGGCAATGCGAAATGCACTACCTGCCGCGTGGAAATTATCGCCGGAGACCCCGGAGAGATTGGAGACGCCGAGCGTAGCCGTCTGGCGATGGAAACGGGGCTGGCGGAGAACGTGCGCCTCTCTTGTCAGGTGCACGTGATAGACGATCTCAAGTTGCGCGTGATTAATCAGGCGAGCGTGCGCGGGATGGATGCAGGCCCGCGCCCAGCAGATGATTAGCTGCCGGAGCGACGGCATTAAGCCATTAAGTTTAGCCATGAAATTGCACGAGTGACACAAGCGGAAATTAACTTGCTGCTTGAACTAGCGGAACTTTTTCCTGTGCGCTTTTGGTGACTCTTGGCGGCTATCCCAATGTTATTGCTTCTCAACTCTTGCTGGTGTAATCTCGCGCGCGTATTACTGACAGAGCAAAACTGACCGTAGACAGCCCATCAGTTCCGGCCTGTGTCGGGGGCAGCCAAGAAGGGTCACGGCAGGAGCTGTCTAAAGGCATACCCGCCCGCGTCCACTCTGCCTGCAAAACGCGTTTCGGATGCGGAACCACAAAAACTTTGTTTCGGAGGACGTATGTTTATTGAGTCACTAGCTCATCTCCCCGTCAGTCTGGCGATGTTGCAAGATAGCATTTTTCATGCGCCGAATGGCGACGCTCTCGCCAGAATCTTTCTGCGCTGGAGCCACTTCGTAGCGGGCATCGCATGGATCGGCCTGCTCTACTTTTTTAATCTGGTCAACGTCAACTTTATGAAGGCGCTGGACGCGCCGACTAAAGGTAAAGTGATACCGGAGCTGATGCCGCGCGCGCTCTGGTTTTTCCGCTGGGGCGCAGTCGTCACGGTGTTCGTCGGGTTGATGTACTATGCCATGTACCTGCTTAGCCCGGATGTCAAAAATGCCAATGGGGCGGGCGGGAAGGTCAACGTCTGGGTGGTGCTGATTGTCTGGCTGCTGTTTCCCATCGTCACTTTCGCTATCGAGTTCTTTGTGATTAAAAAGTCCGGCATCAATGACGGGCGCGTGCTGGCCGTGATTATCGCGGTGCTGGTGATTTTGATGTCCGTCGGTATTGTCTGGTGGCTGAGTTCTCAGATAGTTGGGGCCGCGCCGCGTTTTGAGAGTTATGCCGGTAACAAGACGTATTCCATCGGCATCGGCGGCGCGATGGGCTTCATCATGCTTTTGAACGTGTGGGGCATCATCTGGCCTGCGCAAAAGCGTATCATCGCATGGACGAAAGACAACGCTGAGAATGGCACGCCGATTCCGCCGGAGTCCGCCGCCTTAGGACGCAAAGCATTTTTGGCCTCGCGCACCAACGCGTGGCTCTCGCTGCCGATGCTTTTCTTCATGGCGACTTCGCACGGGGATTACGTCATTCTCGGAAAGTAAAAGAGCAGTTAGCAGTTAGCAGTGGGCAGTTGGCAGCAGGTCATATTCAAACTTGCTGCCAACTGCTTTTCCGCTTTTGTCTTTACTGCGAACTGCGAACTGCCCACTGCCAACTATTTTTCCGCAACAATAAAACTTGATGGATTCAATCTATTCGTTACACTTGAGGTCAATATTGAGCCATCGGTTAAAGGGCAATATTTATGAGGAGGGTAAGAAATGGCTTTTAAGACTTACAAGCCGCAGCAGTTTGATCTGAGCGGGCTGAACGGCATCTCTGACCGGACGCTTGAGATGCACTTCAAACTCTATGAGGGTTATGTCAAAGAGACGAATAACCTGACCGAGAAGATTTCTAAATTCCTTGAAGACGGCAAGGTGGATCAGGAAGAGATGCCTGCTTACTCTGAGCTGACGCGCCGCCTCGGCTTTGAATATAACGGCATGGTCTTGCATGAATATTATTTCGGCAACATGAAGCGGCAAGGCTCTGTTGACCCTGAGAAAACCTCCGCGTTCCACAAGGCTGCTGTAGAGACCTTTGGCAGCTATGACATCTGGAAGGCGGATTTCGTAGGCATCGGAAAGATGCGCGGCGTCGGTTGGGCTATCTGTTATCAAGACCCCTCGAACGGAAATTTGTCGAATCACTGGATCACGCTGCACCAGATCGGCAATGTCGCCGGATTCAATCCGATTCTGGTGATGGATGTCTGGGAGCATGCCTACCTGCTCGATTACAAACCGGCTGAGCGCCCGAAATACATCGAAGCATTTTTCTCAAACATTGATTGGAGCGCGGCGGAACACAGGCTTACATCAGGAGCCTCAGCCAAACCGGCGACGGCGTAAAAGCAGAACTCAGATCACAGGACTCAGGATTCAGAATGAAAGACAACAAAGCTTTTCTTCTGAGTCCTGAGTCCTGAGTCCTGTGTTCTGCTCTTTCATAATTTTTCGGAGGATACATGAGAAAACGGAAAAGCATAATTCTGTCCGGCGCTGCGCTGGCATTGTTTGCGTTGGCCTTGGCGGGATGCACTGCGGCGGACAACGCGAACTCTAATACGACCGCAACAACCAGTGCCTCGCCGCCCGTCACGGCTTCTCCCTCGCCGCAGAATTTGACGGTGGCAGGCCGCCCGCAAAAGATCACGGACGAGATGGCTAAGCGCGGCGAGCAGGATGAAGCCAAGCCCGCGCTGAGGTTCGCCAGCCCGCGCGACGGAGAGACCATCAACAGCTCGACCGTCAACGTCAAGCTTGAATTGAGCGGAGACCTCAAGGGCTACAAGCCTCTGAAAGACCCCGCGACGGGGATGGGCAATCACATACACATCATCTTGAATAACCAGCCCTACGAGGCTTATTACGATTTGATGCAGCCGTTCGAGCTACGCAATGTCGCGGAAGGCAAGCACACACTGCGCGTCTTCGCCTCGCGTCCGTGGCACGAGAGCTATAAAAATCCAGAGTCATTTCAGATGGTTACTTTTACAGTCAAAGGAGGCAGCGCGGACGCGTCGAAGCCGACGACGACCAACTCGGGGCAGGTGATGGCGGATAACAAGAATGCTAACGCAAGCGCGAGTCCCGCCGCGCCGCGCGAAGGCAAGGAGATGGCTCCGACTACGGCTGGCGAAGTTGATGCAGCGAAACCTTTGTTGACCTATAGCCGCCCGAAGGGTGAGTACAAGGGCGCGGATGCGGACGCCATCATGATTGACTTCTGGCTCAAAAACGGCAAGTTGCAGAGCGAGGGCGGCGAATACCGCGTTCGCTATGCGGTGGACGGCGGCGAGGCGAAATTTATAGACAAGTGGGAACCAATCTGGCTCACGGGCTGGACCGGCGGCAAGCACACGGTCAAGCTTGAGCTGGTTGGTAAAGACGGAAATCCGGTTGATAACGGCGGCTACAATATGACGACGCGTGAGATTACCGTCACACGCTAAATCGCCTCAGAACTCTTTAAGCCTGCCACGCAAATGAAAGTCAAATGGGCGCGTCACCCGATAGGTGACGCGCCCATTTGTTTGTTAAAGCTCGCCTTCGCAGGGGTTTAGACTGCGCTTGTAATTACATGCTGAGGTAGTTGGCGGGGTCTTCATCTCCGCCTTCTTCAGCAGGCTCTTCCTCGGCAGGCTCTTCTTCTTCAGCCTCTTCTTCCATAGGCTCTTCTTCTTCAGGTTCCGGCTCTTCTTCAGCAGGCTCTTCCTCTTCTTCAGCCTCTTCCGCGTCTGATTCGCCGTCGCCGTCGTCGTCCGTGTCTGCCTCGTCAGCAGTCCCGTCGCCGTCGTCGTCCTTGTCTTCGCCGTCCGGGGTTCCGTCGCCATCAGCATCGTGATCGGCGTCCTCGCTATCGTCTACGCCGTCGTTATCGTCGTCATCATCAGTTGCGTCCGGCTCACCGTCGTTGTCATCATCTGTGTCCTTGTCGTCAGGTGTGCCGTCGTTGTCTTCGTCTGTGTCGGCGGCATCGGGCTGGCCGTCGCCGTCATCATCTTCGTCTTTGGCATCGGGCGTGCCGTCGCCATCCTCGTCATGGTCTGCGTCTTCGCCGTCGTCCACGCCGTCGTTGTCGTCATCCGTGTCTTCGGCATCGCTCTCGCCATCGCCATCGTCATCTGTGTCTTTGGCGTCGGGCGTCCCGTCGTTGTCATCATCGGCATCTTTATCGTCAGGCGTGCCGTCACCGTCGTTGTCGCCGACTTCCTTGTCGTCGGCTGTACCGTCGCCGTCGTCGTCTTTGTCCTCGTCGTCGTCTATGCCGTCGTTGTCGTCGTCTTCATCAAGGGCGTCGGGAGTGCCGTCGTTATCGTCGTCATCCTCCGCGACATCGTTGACGCCGTCGCCGTCATCATCAAAGTCTTTGGCATCGGCGATGCCGTCGCCATCGTCGTCGTCGTCCGCGCTGTCAAGGATGCCGTCGTCGTCGTGGTCAAGGTATGCGACATCATCGTTGCCCACAGTCACGTCGTACTCGTCCACGCTGACTTCCAAGTCCACGCTTTCAAGGTAAGACTCGGATTGTGTGATTTCAGACTCGGTGATCGAGACCTCATAGCTCTCAGTGGTTTCGACCGACCATGATTCGGAGTAAGACCAATATTCTGCGGACGTATACTCGAAGGACGATTCAACCGTCGAGGCATAGTTGCTAATATCTGCGGCATAAGCGCTGACCGCGCCGTAGCCGTAGGACGCATAGCCCTTCGGGTCGGTCACACTCGCGTAAGACGAGAGCGCATACCATGAACCCACAAAATCTTCCTCGTATAACAACAGGCTGCTATACCGCGCGGGACTATATACTCCACCACCGCCGGAAGCGGCAGCGCCGGGTTTAGCGCCGGCAGCGCCGGCTTTGGGTGCGGGAGGATTCAGCAGGGAGGTTAGCTGCGCAATCATACTGCCTATTTGCGCCGTGCTCGCCTTCGAGCCGTTGGCTTTTGATTGAGCCGACTTCGCTTTGAGCTTATTGAGTTCGGCGAGCGCCTTGCGGTACTTATCCTCCAGAGCCTTGGCCTGCTCTGTTTCCTTCGGCGTCACCGGCCCGCCCTTTTTCTTGCGCAAGGCCTCTTTGCCGTAGTTCTTACGGAAAGTTTTGAAGGCTCCGACCAGTTTTTTCACGCCCTCCGCTACTTTGGGGTCTTTGATCCCGCTCAGGCGGTGCGCGGTCTCCAGTTCGTTGACGGACTGGCCGGTGCGATCCAGAGTCTTAAAGAATTTCTTGTCGTTTTTGCTCTTAACATCTGCGGCGAGCGACTTCAAGTTGCTGTTGGTTTTCTTGAGCGCCGCAAAGAACGGTTGCTGGCGTTTATTCTTGGCATTGACCAGCTTCTGGTCTGCGCCTTTGGTCGCCTTGGCAATATAGGCGGCGCTGCGCGCCAGGCTCTTGCTCAGGCTGGCCGAGGTAACTTTAGTTTTTTGTACTGCTATCAATTTAGGGGCAGCATGACCGGGGTTGTGAAAACCGGCAAACCAAATAACCGCGCCAGAGAGAAGTAGCAGGCTGAAAGTCAACAAATACCGCCGGTTTCGGCGGGCTTTGGCTTTGACAAGTTTAGAGTCTGGTAAATATGGAGTTTTGTTCCCCATGGGTTCGGATTCCTTTCAAGTTAGGTGCTGAGATGGTAAAGCACACGGTGCGGACCTTGATCCTTAAATATTCCTATAGGCTAACAGCTTGGGGCAGCAATAAGGAGTTGATCGTTTAGCTGATGCCAAAAGGCTGCAATCAGCTAGCATACGGAAGGGACATACCAGATCACGTTCCAGTGTGATAAGGCTCCCTGAAACCTCAATGTCTAAGTTTTCCTTCGGCTACGAACGAAGGTATTGAGTTGGGTTCCTATTTAGAGCGCCGACTAGCGTTCAAGCTCAGAAGTTTAACTGAAATGTCACTGACTGAAAAGTCTAGCAGCAAGTTAATCATATGACCGGTCATCCACTTGTGCGATGGCACACATACTAGCACACATACAGGCCAAAACCTCATTCTTTATCAATCTCAAACATGACCTGTAATTCGCGTCTCTTCGCGTGTCTCTAAGGGGTATCAGATAGATTGTGTAAACGGCAATAATCAACTTACCTTGTTTCGAGAAAGGAACGATGATGCCGATTACACCGGAACTCCTAGACGAACTCCTGAAAGACTACGAGTCGCCCGCAGACATGTTCGGCGACGATGGTCTCTTGCAACAACTCACCAAAGCCGTGGTTGAGCGAGCCTTACAAGGCGAGATGACTCATCATCTCGGTTACGAGAAGCATGCGCCGGAAGGCAACAACTCCGGCAATTCCAGAAACGGCAAGTCCAAGAAAACGATTTGTTCAAAGCGCGGGCGGGGTTCTTTTCATCATCGGAGCCATTTACCTGTTGAAACTTCCTTTGACTTTTTCCTGACTGGGAAGCCGAATTTATTTGCGATGTTTTGTCAGAACCGCCTGCGGTAGCGTGCAGGTAGGCAATCCTGAGATACCTGCCCCCTATAGCAGGCGGTTCTGGCCTGTGGTCACCCCAACGCGGTCATCAGTCCAATACCACTCTGCCGGGCATTTATGATAGGTTCTGTGGGCAATCAAGCTCGCGCAGGTAACGCGCGCGGATGATTTTGTCGTCAGCGATAACCTGCTCAGCCTGATGCTGTCGCAAATCTCTGAGAACGCGGAACTGGCGTCTGTATTTCAAGACCTGTTTGACCCGGAAGGCTCGGAAATTT
>JACMLC010000019.1 GCA_014379795.1 Pyrinomonadaceae bacterium | reverse complement strand
ATGCTCATATCCGGGATGAATCCAATGTTACAGCGACTGAGAAGGAAGAAATTCAAAGTTTTGCACGGCGCTTTGTAGGGCGAATGTTGGAAACAAGAGATGTCGCTCCGCTTATAAAAGAGTTTTTCCTTGACGATTTTACTTCTTTCTTTGAACACGATTATTTCGAGAAGGTTTCACCTCAACTTTATTCAGAGCTTAGCGAAGAAGAAAGAGAACGCTTGTTCATTGCGCAAAACAATCTCTGTTATTTCATCACGTTGCTTGTGTGGTCTGAGCCTGAATCAAAACGCTCTCAGGAGCTATCGTTCGCTAGAATCCTTCCTGATTCAGTGGCATGGAAGTTGGATAGCTCGCGGCTGGTTGAGGGTGTGGCAGATTTTTTTGATCGTGAAGATTTCCTGAAAGAACTAAAGCAGTTGGAAGAAGCGCTTTCCGAAGCACGCGATACTCTTGCGAAGAAGAAACTTGAACAAACACCACAGTTCCAAACATCAATAGCGCCACACGAGCAACATGATTGCGGAATACATTACCGTGTGCGCGGATATGTGCTTGAGGAAAATATAAAGGATAAAGATGGCACATTGAGATTTGCCATAGGTCAGAAAATTTACCGCATAGAAACACCAATCATGTACGGAATAACGTTAATTAAAGAAGGAAACCGGCTAAAGATTGTTGGTTTAGACCCTGCGGACGGGGACTAGATAAACTTAAACATTCGTAGAGATTCGAGGCCATGATTATGAAGTATCGGAAAAAGATTTTTGTCCTACTGCTTCTTGTGATTTTATCCTTTGCCGCCACGATTGTGTCGGCGCAGGAAGATGTCGGCAGGCGTGTTGCACCGGCTATCGCAACCATTCTGGCGCGCAGTAGTGGCGCGCAGCGTTTCGAGGTCGTCGGCTCGGGCGTGTTTGTGCGTGATGACGGTGTGCTGCTGACGGCTTACGATCTCGTGAAGGGCGGGCGCGAGATTCAGGTGCGGATGGCTAATGGCGAGGTTTACGACAAGGTTGAAGTGCTCGCCTCAGACGAGCGGCGCAACTTGGCCGTGCTCAGGATCAACGCCATAGAGACGCCGTTCGTGGTCATCGGAGCCATCAATGATTCTGTCATCGGCATGCGCGTCACGACTGTTTATAACGCGGGCGGGCAAGGTGCGTACGCAACGGGCGGCATGGTTAGCTCAATCAGTCTGGCAGACGAGATTCCGGGCGCGGGCACTGGCTTTCGCGTGCTGAAATTTACCGCGCCCGTCACGGCAGAGGCAGCGGGCGGCGTGATCGTGGACAATTACGGTCGCGCTTTGGGCTTGATAGCTCCGCTCCGGCAGGCGCAAACGCAAAGCTACGCGCTGCCGCTTCATCACATCATCGGTGTGGTGCGCTCTGTGCCCAACGTGCATTCGTCATTGAGCAGCCCGATTGCGCTCGCTCCAAAAATTCAGGAGATGAATCGCGCCTATCCTGTCTATCAATCATCCACCACGCCGCTTGAGCCTATGCCGCAGGTCGCCGTGCCGCAACGCGCGACCACCGCGCTCACGCCCGCAGGCCCCGGCTCTGTGGTCGTCAAGGAAACAGACCCCGGCAAGCTTTTGGTCGCTTCCAAAACTCTTTACATAGTCTCGTACAGCAATGTCTTCAAGTCCGTTCAATTGCTGAACGAGCTGAGGAAGAGAAAAGAGTTTACGGATTGGAACCTCTCGTTCGTAGACGAGCGCGAAGTGGCGGATTTGATTCTTGACATAGAGCATGTGGCGCTGACGTGGGAGTTTCCTTTCTCAATCAGACACCAGCGCACGGGCATCGTGATTACCGCCGGGAAAATTTACGCCTGGGGCGGCGGCGACGGGGCGCCGTTGATGGCCTCGCGCGTCGTCGAGCGGCTGACCAAGCTCCGCGCCAGCGTTAAGCCAGAAACCACAACAGAAAATAAGACGACGCCGAAGCAGTAATAGCGTATTGAAATATTAAGCTGAGAAAGGGAACGTTCCACGAAACCACACAAAAGGGAACGAATCTATCTCTCTTTTCGCTTTCGTATATTTTCGTGGATGGCTGGCCCGCTTTTTGTTCTATAATTTGATTAGGCTCCCTATCAAAGGAGAATGTGGAATGTTGATTCGAGCATTTTTGTTATGCGGATTGTTGATTGTTCCGTTGATTGGAACGGACAGCGCACAGGCGCAGAAGAACTCCCCCGCGAGCGAAAAGAGCGGCGCTGTTGCTGCAACCGAAAGCGCGAGCGCGTCGCGTCTGGATGAGTTGCGCAACGCCGGATTTGCCGCGCTCTATAATCTCGATTACGAGACGGCGCGCAAAAATTTTAAGGAGATTGCACGGCTTTTTCCGGAGCATCCGGCGGGGCCGCAGTTCCTTGCGGCTGTGCTTTGGGCTGAACAGTTGAACGAATCGCGCCGCTTGCAGGCATCGCTTTATAACTCCGAATCTTTTTTCAAAGCGGCGGAAGATAAGCCGGATCCGAAAACGGTCGAGCAGTTTCGCGCGTTGACGCGACAGGCCGTGCAGCTTGCCAAAGCGCGGCTCAAGCGTAACAAGCAGGATATTGAAGCTCTCTATTTTTTAGGCGCGACCGAAGGCTTGAAGGCAGCGTTTGCGACGGCGGTCGAGCGTCGCTTTATGGCCGCGCTCGGCGACGGCTCAAACAGCGTTGACCGGCATCGTGAAGTCATCAAGCTCGACCCGAATTTCCATGACGCGGAATTGACCATCGGGCTTTACGATTACATCGTCGGGGGCTTGCCGCTGCCGGTCAAGGTATTTGCGAGCATCGCCGGCGTGCGCGGCTCAAAGCGGCGCGGGCTGGAAACGCTTCAGCGCGTGGCGAAAGAGGGGCGCTGGGCGCGGGATGATGCGAAGGCTCTGCTGATAGTTCTGCTCAAACGCGAGAAACGATACGCGGATGCGCTGGCCTTCTCGCGCGAGCTGGCAGAGAAGTATCCGCGCAACTACCTGTTCAAGCTCGAATCGGCGGATGCGCTCATCACACAGGCCGCCATGGAGCGCGAAGCGAATCATGCCGCCGCCGCCAACGGTGCGGAGCGCGAAGCTCTCGTCATCTTTGAATCGCTCCTGAAAGACCGCGCGACCAGAGATACTGCGGCGCGCTCGCTCGACTTGATTCATTATCGTTACGGCGAAGCTCTCTTCGTCGCGGGTCAGCCGGAGCGTGCCGCCAGCGAATTTCTCGCAGCCGCAAACGTGAAGGGCGCAGAGCAGACTCTGGCAACGATGGCGCGCCTGCATGCCGCACGCGCCTTTGACCTCGCGGGCAAACGCAACGATGCTCTCGCGCAATATAAAGTCGTGCTGACTCGTCCTGATATATACGACTCGCACGAAAATGCGAAGCGCGGCTTGCGCGAGCCGTACAAGGTGAAAACAAAAGAGCCGAAGGCCAAGCAAGAGGATTAGCTGTCTGCCCTTTGCGTTCTTTGCGCGTTCCTTTTTTGCGGTCTTTGCGTTTAAATGCATTTTTAACGCAAAGGACGCAACGATTTAAGACGCAAAGAGCGCAAAGGGTTTGAGTCCTCCTATTTTAGTTCTCGCTAATGGAAAGCATATTTTTAGAATGAAAAATAATATTACAAATATCAAAGACGATGGCGCGGGACGCACGCGTGCGCGCCGGTTGCTGCTTTGTCTTGACGGCGTGCCGCATGAGGTCATTAAGGCCGCGAAGGGGCGCGGGCTGTTCGATGCGTTCGGCGAGCCGTCGCGCCTGCTCTCGCCGTTTCCGACGATGACGAATATCGCGCTCTCTTGCATGCTCAATGCCTCTGCGCCGAAGGGGTATGAGAGTCTTTATTTTGACCGTCAGGCGCGCGAGCTGCGCGGCGGGGTGCGCAAGTACATAGGACGACGCACGCCCGACAAAGCCCCTTCGTCATACATGGAGAAGCTGGATTATCAAGAGCCGCTCGCCTTCGAGTTTCTGGTTTACGTCGCGCCCGAAACGGTCTGGCGCGCAGACATGCAGAGGTTTCGCGAACGCTTTCGCAACGCGCCGCAAGACAGAGACTTTTTTGCTTTTCTCAAAGGCACTGACGGCCTCTTGCACATACGCGGGCGCAAGCACCTCGATGTCGCGCTCGAATCGCTCGACCGGATTTTGAGAGAGATACACGCTTTCTGCGGCGAGGAAACGGAGATCGTGCTGTTCTCGGATCACGGCATGAATTTGCAGGAGAACCATCGCGTGCATCTACAGACGCACCTGATGCGTTACGGCTACAACCTGACAAATAGTTTGGGGCGCAGAGAGCGGCACAGCGTTGTGATTCCTGCCTTTGGCCTGTGCGGTTACGCAGCGCTCTATTGCGGAGGCGAGGAGGATGCGCCCACCTTAGCCGACGCGCTGGTATCTCTCGAAGGCGTTGACTTCGCGCTTCATCTTGACGGCGATGAAGCATCCGTGCTGGTCAAAGGAACGCGCGGCGCTGCACGCATCGAGCGACATGAGACAGAGACCGACACTCTTTACCGTTATGAACAGCTCACGGGCGATCCCTTGTGCCTCGCGCCCGTCGTGCGCGCTCTGGCTGAAGAAAACCTGTTGGATGTGAATGGCTACGCGCCCGATAAAGTTTGGTATGCGCGCACAGCAGATCATATTTACCCGGACGCACTCGCAAATCTTTTCGACTCACTCCACGCTACGCGCGTCGGCCACACGGCGGACGTGCTGGTCAGTCTACAGGACGGCTACTATTACGGCGCGTCCATCTTTAGCCGCTTCGTGCGCCTCGCCGCGACACACGGCAACGCCCTGCGCGCCAGCACCAACGCCTTCCTGATGAGCACGCACCGCGCCTTTCCAGCACACGTCCGCGCCATCGAAGCCAGACCATACTTACAAGGATGAAGGATGAAGGCGGAAGGATGAAAGGCATGCTATTCAACCCTCCGCCATTCATCATCAATAGCAGCTCCTTCATCCTTCATCCTTCCGCCTTCATCCTTGCTTTTCATTCTCGCACCGCGTACAAGTCAGAGGCATGACGGATACTTCCGCTTCTGAAGCAAATGCCTTGATGCCTGCGGTCGAGACGGTTGACTTGGTGCGTCGCTTTGGCGATTTCACGGCGGTTGACCGTATTAGCCTGCGCGTGCGGCGCGGGCAGTTCTTCGGTTTCTTGGGGCCGAACGGCGCGGGCAAATCCACGACTATCAAGATGCTGACGGGCTTGCTCGCGCCGACGAGCGGGCGTATCAGTGTGCTCGGGCGCGACATTCAAACAGAGCCGCTCGAAGTCAAACGGCGCATCGGCGTCGTGCCGGAAGATTTGAATTTGTTCGAGCGTCTGACCGGAGCCGAGATGCTGACCTTCACGGGGCGCATGTATGGATTGCACAGGCAGGAGATTGCGGAGCGCACGGCGGAGTTGCTGGATTTGATGGAGCTTGATGCGGAGCCGAAAAAGCTCATCGTCGAATACTCGCACGGGATGAAGAAAAAGCTCTCGCTCGCCTGCGCGCTGATTCATCGCCCGGAAATACTTTTTCTGGACGAACCGTTCGAAGGGATTGACGCCATCGCCTCGCGCACGCTCAAAGACTTGCTCTCGCGCCTCACCGCGCGCGGCCTGACGGTCTTTCTCACTTCTCATGTTTTAGAAATAGTCGAACGCCTCTGCACAGACATCGCGATTATTTCCGCCGGTCGGCTCGTCGCCTCCGGCTCGCTCGATGAGTTGCGTCGCGGCATTCGTCTCGAAGGCGACGGGCAACAGCCAGCCAGCCCGCTCTCGCTCGAAGATTATTTCATACGCGTCATCGGCGGAGCGCGCACGACGGGCGAAGATGTCTTGGAATGGCTGGGTTAAAATAAGAAATCTGCTAATCAAGGGTAGAAATAAATCAATTGCTTTTTCTCTTTGCGGTCTTTGCGTCTTCTCTCTTTGCGACCTTTGCGTTAAAAAAACCTTTGACCGCAAAGACCGCAAAGAGAAGACGCGCAAAGTACGCAAAGGATTTCTACTCCTGATATAGATGGAAAAATGAAACGGGAGGTTTGGATAATGAACCGGAGAGGTTTTCTTCAAGCGAGCATGCTGGTCGGCGCGATGGGGCTGACGCGCTCTGTGTTGGCGAACGATGCCTTTGGCGCTGCCGTCGCTTCGCCGGATGATAAAAATTTTGAGCTGGCCGAAACGACCATCGCGGACTTGCAGGAAGCTATGAAGGCAGGGAAGCTGACCGCGCGCAACATCGCGGAGAAATATTTGAAGCGGATAGAGGATGTAGACCAGCGCGGGGCGAAGCTTAACTCCGTCATCGAAATCAATCCGGACGCGCTGGCGATAGCCGAAGCCTTAGATAAAGAGCGCAAGGCGAAGGGCGCGCGGGGGCCTCTGCACGGCATCCCGGTTTTGATAAAGGACAATATAGACACTGCGGACAGGATGAAGACTACAGCCGGTTCGCTCGCGCTGGTCGAGTCAAAGCCCTTGCGTGACGCCTTCATCGCGCAGCGTTTGCGCGAAGCGGGCGCGGTCATTATCGGCAAGACAAATTTGAGCGAGTGGGCGAACTTTCGCTCGACCCGTTCGACGAGCGGTTGGAGCGCACGGGGAGGGCAGACGCGCAATCCTTACGCGCTCGATAGAAACCCATGCGGCTCAAGCTCAGGCTCCGGCGCATCCGTCGCCGCCAATCTCTGCGCCGTCGCCGTCGGCACGGAGACGGACGGCTCAATAGTATGCCCTTCATCAGCCAACTCGATTGTCGGCATCAAGCCGACGCTCGGACTTGTCAGCCGCACAGGCATCATCCCCATCGCGCACAGCCAGGACACAGCCGGGCCGATGGCTCGCACCGTGCGGGATGCAGCCATCCTGCTCTCCGCGCTCGCAGGTCTTGATGCGAGCGATGCTGTCACGCGCGAGAGTCGCGGGAAAGCTCACACGGATTACACGCGCTTTCTGGACACGAACGGTCTCAGCGGGGCGCGTATCGGCGTCGCGCGCAAGTCTTTTGGCTTTAACGACGGCGTGGACAAGCTGTTGGAAGATGCGATTAAAGAGATGAAGCGGCTCGGCGCAATTGTCGTTGACCCTGCTGACATCGCGACGCATGGAAAGTTTGACGATTCGGAATTTGAAGTTCTCTTGTACGAGTTCAAAGCAGACTTGAACGCGTATCTCGCAAAGCTCGGCGCACGCGCTCCCGTTCATTCATTGAAAGAGATCATAGAATTCAACGAACGCCACAAAGACAAAGAGATGCCCTACTTCGGGCAGGAGATTTTTATCCGTGCGCAGGAGAAAGGCGCGCT
This sequence comes from Pyrinomonadaceae bacterium, assembly GCA_014379795.1. Lineage (GTDB taxonomy): Bacteria > Acidobacteriota > Blastocatellia > Pyrinomonadales > Pyrinomonadaceae > JACMLC01. Next base: position 2,159 of record JACMLC010000019.1, on the reverse strand, counting down.
CACAAGCCGTGCTTACAGGCTGGCTCTCAGCAAAAATCATCGCCTCTCAAGAACCGAAGGCATTGATGCGACGATACAAAAGCATCGCCTTGATGCCATCATCGCGCCGACCGGAGGCCCCGCCTGGACGACAGACCTCGTCAACGGAGACCATTTCGGCGGCGGCTCATCAAGCGCGGCGGCGGTCGCGGGCTATCCGAACATCACCGTCCCTGCGGGTTACGTTCACGGCCTGCCCGTCGGCATCTCTTTCTTTGGCCGTGCCTACACAGAGCCTGTGCTGCTCAAGCTGGCTTATGCTTTTGAGCAGGCGACAAGCCACCGCCGCCCGCCGCAACTCTCGTAAGTTCAAGGTTCAAAGTTCAAAGTTCGGAACTGGTATTGTGACTTTGAACCTTGAACTTTGAACTTTGAACCCTTCCGATAACTGTTGACTTGTCCCTGAATTTGGCATACAAGCCACTTGCTTTCCCAATCCCAACAACTCGCCGGAGGAATTCTCCAATGAAACGCCTTCCTGTCATCGCTATCTGCATCGCGCTCGGTATCATGCTCGCTTGCCAGACGCCGCAGCCGACGACCAATACAGCCCAGACTAATCAGAACACAACGGTTACAACGCCAAGCCCGACCGCCGACGCGCAGAAGAAAGCGCCGACCGATATGGAGCAGCTTGCGCAAAGGCTCGTCAACCAGAGCGCGGGCGTCAAGGAGAATGACATCGTTCTCATCACCGGCAGCGTCCGTGACATGGAGTTGCTGGAAAACATCGCTACGCATGTCCGCAAGCTCGGAGCTTTTCCGCTCGTGACGGTTGATAGTGACCGGATGGCTAAAAAGTCTTATACCGACGTGCCTGAGAAATACGATGCCCAGTCTCCCGCGCTCGGCCTGAAGCTGGCAGATATGGTCAACGTCACGATTAACGTGGACAGCAACGAAACCGAAGGCTTGCTCGCGGACATTCCGCCCGCGCGTCTGGCCGCGCGCGGCAAGGCCGGAGAGCCTGTCGCCGCACAGTTTCGCAAGAAGAATGTTCGCACGGTAGATATTGGCAACGGGCTTTACCCGACCGACTGGCGCGCTAAGAGATTCGAGATGTCCGTGGACGAACTTTCAAAAACTTTCTGGGAAGGCGTGAATGTGGATTATACGAGTTTGCAAGCAAAGGCAGAGCAGGTGAAGGCCGCGCTCGCGGGCAACGAAGTGCACATCACGAATCCCAACGGCACAGACTTGAAAGTTCGCATTCAAGGCAGACCCGTCTATGTGAGCGACGGCGTCATCTCTGCCGAAGATGTGCAAAAGGGAAGCCCCTTCGTCAGCATCTATCTACCGGCTGGCGAAGTGGCCGTGACTCCCGTGCCCGGCACCGCCGAAGGAAAAGTGGTCGTTGACAAAGATTTCTTTGACGGCAAGGAGATGACGAACGTCACGATGACTTTCGTTGGCGGCAAGATAACTTCGATGACAGGCTCAGGCGCGGGCTTTGACGCTTTTAAAGCGGACTATGAAGCGCGCGGCGCGGGCAAAGAACTCTTCGCCTTTGTTGACCTCGGCATCAACCCGAACGTTAAACTTTCGCCCAACAGCAAGCTAGGCAACTGGGTTACGGCAGGCACGGTGTCGGTCGGCGCAGGCAACAACACTTGGGCTGGCGGCGATAACAACGTCTCTTTCGGATGGACGGGCTTTCTGCCCGGCAGCACCGTCAAATTGGATGGCAAGGTGTTGGTCGAGAACGGAGTGTTGAAAATCTAGCGAGTTTAAGAAATTAGCCACAGAGGACACAGAGAACACAGAGGAATTTCAAATTCAATATCTCAGATTTGAAAATGTTTTCTATCTCTGTGTTCTCTGTGTCCTCTGTGGCAAAGCTTTAATTGATTACGCACTAGCTATTGAAGAGTGAGCTGAGCCTCGAACTCTTTCGGTCTCGCTTTCAAAGATAAAAGCCAGAGATTTGTAAATCAGCTTGGCGCACAAAAATGCAGATGCATCAAAGCCTTCGACGTAAGAGTATTCGGTCAAGTCCATCCCGACGACACGCCGCTTGCGTGCCAGCGTGCGGATGAGGCCGACGGTTTCGTACCAGCCGAGTCCGCCCGGTTCAGGCGTGCCGGTCTGCGCCACCAGCGAGGGGTCTAGTCCGTCTATGT
>JACMLC010000161.1 GCA_014379795.1 Pyrinomonadaceae bacterium | reverse complement strand
GAAAATCCGGTATTTGTCCTCACGCTCGCAATCTGCCTGCGCAGCGGCGTGACGGGTAGTTCAACGCCCGCCAGCCGCGCAACCTCTGCCGCCCAAGCTCCGGCGGCGCACACCACCGCGCGCGTGTGTATCGCTCCGCGCGTCGTCCGCACCTTTGAGACGCGGCCTCCATCCATTTCGATTCCGACGACTTCCGTTTCAAGCCACACACGCACACCGCGTTCAGACGCACGCGCCGTAAACCCTCGCATCACCGCCATCGGGTCAATAAAGCCGTCCGTTCCGCAGAAGCTTCCGCCGACTACATCGTCAACACGCAACTGCGGCAACATGAGCGAAATCTCCGCGGGCTTTAACAACTCGACATTGGTTAATCCCAGAGCCTGCTGGCATTCACGATTTTTTTTAAGCTCAAGGAATTGCTGCTCTGTCGTGGCGAGAAAGAGATACCCGCGCGGCTGGTAGCCTGCTGGATGTCCCGTCGCTTCCTCGAACTCTGTAAGGAAAGCTATCGAGTAGAGCGACATCCGGATATTGATCTCCGTCCCGAACTGCGCACGCACGCCGCCCGTCGCGCGCCCGGTCGAACCCATTCCCTGTTTAGGCTCGCGCTCGACGATGATGATATTCGTGCAGCCTGCCTCTGCCAGATGATAGGCCACGCTGGCTCCGATAACGCCGCCGCCGATGATGACTACATCCGCTCTCTCTGCCATCACATGCTCCTTCTCATATCAAGCGCGGGAAGTATATCCGTAAATTAGCTGCATCTGATAGACAAGCCCTGCAAAGTGCGTTATAGGCTTGATTGAAGAAAGAGGACATCAATGCGGCAGAATTTTTTAAGCTATCTCTTTACCACCGCCTTACTGGCAACAATATCAACTTCGACCGTCGTCGCGCAGGACGTTCGCGTGGAAGTGGGGAAACGCGCGACTCTGATTCCGAAAGTGTGCGAGTCAATAACTCCGGCTTCGCTGGAAGGCAAAATTGATGTCCCCGCGCTGGTCAAAGAGGCAATCTGTAAGGGCGCGGGCGACATGCTGATCGAATACACCTATCTCATGAAGTCCACTGAACGCACGAGGCACAAGAAAGGAGAGATTAGAGAAGCGACGACCACTTACGAGGTTTTCATGCCGGTTTTCAAGAGCGGCGTACCCGCTCGCGGCGTCCTGCTGGTAACAGAGCGCAACGGCATCCCTGTGCCGCCGGACGAGCTGGAAAAAGAGCGCATGCGTGCGGGCGAGCGTCTGGAAAAAGAAGAGAAGAGAATCGAGCGCACCAAAGTTGACTCGCAGCCCGCCAAAAATTCAGCCGCCGTCAAGGGCTTGATTCCGCTCGGCATGTATCCGCGAACGAGAGTCAACCGCGAGTCATTCGGCTTTAATCGCGGCCGGGCAGGAATCAACCTTCCTGCGGTTCTGATGAATTCCGACTTGGCCTTTCAACGGCGCGAGCAGCTTAACGGGCGCGACACGCTGGTCTTCAATTTTACCCCGCGCACGGGCG
>JACMLC010000160.1 GCA_014379795.1 Pyrinomonadaceae bacterium | reverse complement strand
TCACCGCAGAAGCGCAGAGAACGCAGAGGGGGCGCAGAGAAGAAACCGCATCCGAGTGAGAACCGCTATAGAACCTCACGGCTAGTACTCTGACCGCCTAAAGATGATGGGTTGAAATTCCAAGAATCGGTTTGTTATTGCATGATTGAGCAATTTCAGCAAAATCTCATACCCATCAGAATCAAGCAGTCGGAGTACTAGCTTCAGCTAGTGGACAAAGATAGCCAAAGAACCATCGGCTTTAGCCGAAATGTTCGGCTAAAGCCAAATCTTTATTGCTTCTTTGTCCTCCAGCTAAAGCTGGAGGCAATTCAAAGATGGGACATTCCAAATAATTTCTAAACTTCTGCGGACTGCTTGTCTTCCGGCTCGATCTGTTTCTCGCCGCTCTCAAGCTGTATCACGACGCGCGCCCATTGCGCAGCCTGTCTGGCGGCTGTGCGCGCAAGGCCGATGTCGCCGCGCTGCATGGCTTCGAGCGCGGCGTCACCCATCGCCTGCGCCGTCGTGCGAGAATGATCTGGATTTGAATATTTTCGTCCATCATAAATTTATCGAGCGGCTATGCCGCATCCAGAAAACGCGCACGCACACTTGCGGGCGGCAACATGCAGGTATCGTACTTTCCAAACATCTTGTAACGATAACGCGCTATTAGATCATAAAGCACGTCGCGCAACGGGCGCGGGATGACGTAAGCGATCAAAAAGAGTTTCCAGATGCCTCCAAGGTATGATGCGACTTTGAGCGCGGCGGTTGAACGCGTGTAGGCGCGCTCCTCGCCCGACGCATTTAAAGTTTCAAGAAAGACGACCGAATCTACTTTTTTTAGCTCAGGATGCCGCGCGGTTGCCGCTTGCCCGTAATCGCTCTGTAGCGCGGCAAAGCGCAGGGTGCCGCGCCGGTCGTGATTGATAATCGTCTGCACGCTCTTGTTGCACAGCCCGCACACGCCGTCGTAGAGCAGCACGGCAGAAGTCTCTACAGCATCGCTCTCAACAAGATTCGCTTTTGCTACTTGGTCGCTCATTTGATTGACAACTGAAACTGCCGTCCATTAGCTTCTCTTTAATAGCGTTCGGATTATAACAATGCAACACAAGCTCATCCAAAGCGTAGGCATCGCGTGGACTCTGCTCTACGCCATCTTCATCATCTGGATTTACGCGACCGAGCCGCGCACTTTTAAGGAAGTGGCGACCGGCGCGGAGGTCGCCGTCGGAACTTACCAGATTGACCAAGCAAAGTTTGACGCGGCCTTGCAGCTTTTTCGTCAGGAAAAATTTCGGGCGGCGCGAGACGAATGGGGACGCGCAGACCCGCAGCAGCAGGACGCGCGCACGCAATTTTATATCGCTTACGCTTTTTACAGAGAGGGCTGGGGGCGCGTCTATAACGATGACAATTTGTTCAAGCAGGGAGTCGAGGCCGCCAACCGCGCCATCCGGCTCGCGCCCGACGAAAGCCTGAGAGTTGAAGACGCGGACTTGCAGATTAAGACCCCTGCTGAACTGAAAGCCGAGTTGGAACAGGGCACAGAGCGCAGCCTTGACGATTTAAACCCGCTGCGCGTCCTGCGTGAACGCAAATGACAGAAAAAGTGCGCTCAAGAAATCGCGCGCTGGTGCGCCATGTCGCGTTGCCGATGATTTTTCTGACGGTCGCGCTCCTTGGCGGATTGCGCGTCAGCGCGACGGACAGGGTTTTTGTTTTCGTCGCGCCGCCGCTCATCACCTTAGTGCTGGCCGTGCTGTTGATGCTGCTTTTTGTGCGCGGCGGACTTGTTGATCTAAAAGCTTGGCTGGCTAGTGAACATCCGGCGATTGAGAATGTTTCGCACGCGCTCACTTTGCTCTCTTTGTTCTTCGCTTCGGCGCAGGCTTTTAACTCCGTGCTGCCCGAAAGCGGCTTGTTGTTCTGGCTCTTCTCTTTCTTTTTCCTGTGGACGCTCTGGAACAACCAGTTCGCACAGTTTGATGCAAAGCGGCTCTTGCGCAGCCTCGCGGTTTTGTTTGGGACGGCGTTCGTTTTAAAGCACATGCTGATTGCCAGCCTCTACGCGCCGGAGGGCGGATGGCTGAAACGCATCATGGGCACGCTGCTCGAAGGCGTCTCACTCGGCACGCTCGACGCGCAGGCTTTCGCACCGGCGACCGGCTATATCTCTTTTTTCACGCTCGCGCTCTACGTCGCGGGACTGATACTGCTCCCGCCTGCGCCCGTGCGCGCTACGGACGAAGACGCCGGACGATTAGTCGCGGCATATCATCAACTCTCGCTGCCTGAGCGTGATGCCGTGCGAGAGGCAATCACACAAGACCAAATTGAAATAAAGAGAATAGAAGAGAGAACGGAAACAGAAACAATAGAAACGCAGTTAGGAAAACAGTAATACCAGATTGCAAAAGAGAATAAACAAGAGCGGGGGCAAGCCCCTCTTCCCAACCTGTTAATCAGCGTGGCTTGAGTCATTCAAGTCAGCTTGTCTCAAAGGTCAGGAAGGCGGGCTTGCCCCCGCTGCGGTCGGCTTAATTTTCCAGAGTCTCGGATGAGTCAGCCGCCTCTGTATCGCTGATAATTTGATAAAGGCTTGCGGCGTCGCTGCGCGCGGTCTGGCGCGAGGTAGGCACGCTCTCGACGCGCACTGTGAGCAGGCGATGGCGGCGACGCAAAGCGATCTCGTCTCCGACGCTGACGGTGCGCGAAGATTTGGCGGGCGCGCCGTTGACCCGGACGACGCCAGCCTCGCACAGCTCCTGAGCCATCGTGCGCCGCAAGACCAACCGGCTCGCTTTAAGAAAGAGATCGAGACGCATGAGAGCAAGGCGGAAGGATGAAGGCGGAAGGATGAAAAGCATGTTATTTAACACGAGCTATTCATCTTAAATAGCATTTCCTTCATCCTTCATCCTTCCGCCTTCATCCTTGCCTTTCTACGGTTTGCCGCCGTTGCTGCGGTCAGACCTTTTGCCCGCGCTGGCGGCGGGGGATGCGGACGGTTTGGCGTTGGTGGAAGTGGCGGGCGCAGGCCCTGTCGTGAGCAGCGGCATCACCTCTGCACGGTAAGCTTCCGCGACTTTGATGTAAGCATCTTTGCGCAGCTTTTCCATGTAGGCGATGCGCTCTTTGTCAGTCCGCTCGGCGGTGATGACTTCGCGCACGCGGTTTTCGTTGAAGGTCGGGGTGTCGGCGCCGGGATTACGCTCGTCAACACGGATGATCTGGTAGCCCTCGTCATAACGAATCGGGTCGCTGACGCCTCCGGCCTTGACGTTCTTGATGGCGTTGGCAATTGCTTCTTTCAGATTCGGGACATCGTACATGCCGACATCGCCTTTGGTTTCGAGGGCGACGGGCTTGCCGTTCTGCATGCGCTCGGAATGCGTGGCGGCGAGTTTGCCGAAGTCCGCGCCGCCGCGCGCCTCCGCGACGATCTGAGCCGCTTTGGCCTTGACCTCGGCTTCGGATTTTCCGGCGAGGCTCAAAAAGATTTCCGACAGCTTGACGCTCTCAGGCTTTTTGAATTGATCTTTGTGCGCGTTGAAATAATCGTTTAGCTCTTTTGTGCTGAGGCCGTAAAAAATCTTGGCGTCCACCTCGCGGCTCAGCACGGCTTGCTTCATCATCTCCGCGCGCATCGTCTGGCGCACCTCATCATAATCGTAGTTGCTCTCGCGCATGGCCTTTTTCAATTCTTCGATAGTCTTGATGCCCTGCTCTTTTGCCACGCCGAGCATGCGCCGGTTGACTTCGTCCTCGACATCACGCACGAGGCCGCTATCCTTGCCCTGTTGCAAGAGAAGCTGCTCGTTGATGAGACCGGCGATCAGCTCAGGTCTGCGGCGCGCCACCTCTTCGGTCGCCTGCTCTTCGGTCTTGCCCTGCTGCTTAAGCATGGCGATGACTTCTTTCATCTCACGCTTGACCATCGAGAGCGTGACGACATCGGCATTGACCTCCGCGATGACTTCATCAATCACGCGCACCTCGCCTTCCTGCGCCGGGGCAACGGGAACGAGCGAGAGCATTAAAGCGAAGGCGAGGCATGCGGCCTGCGCCAATCTAAAGTTATTAAATTTCACTGGGATTAACTCCTTATAATTCAGGAGCCAGAATCCAGAATCCGGGATTCAGAAGAAAAGCTTGGCTCTTATTCTGACTCCTGACTCCTGACTCCTGACTTCAAACCGTGGGATTCTACCCTTCGGCGCGAATGCCGTGCAACATGGCGCGGGCTGTTTCCAGAACAGCATCCCTCTCATCTTCATTTAAAGCGAGCCGCAAGACGCCCGTCGGAGCAAAGCTTGCGCCCTCGCGCTCGCCCACTAAAGCCATCAACTTCTCAGGCTCGACGCGCGCCTTTTCGCCGAGCTTGATAGCGATGCCTGTCGGCGTCCGGTCAATCGAAACGACGCCGACTTCTTCGGCCAGACGGCGCAGTTGCGCGTACTCGAACAATCTCAGAACGCTCTCCGGCAGCCGACCGTAACGATCCTGCGTCTCGGTCAGAATTTCCCGCAAGGTCTCTTCATCGCGCGCCGAAGAGACGCGTTTATAAGTCCTGAGCCGCTGTCCCATGTCCGAGATGTAATCATCAGGAATCGCCACGTCCACGCCGAGGTTA
>JACMLC010000159.1 GCA_014379795.1 Pyrinomonadaceae bacterium | reverse complement strand
GCTGGCTCGGCTTCGCCGTATCGCCCGCGCGCGTGAGCAGGTTGGTCGCCACGATGCGCCATGTGGCGGGCGCGCATTTCAAGCGCAGCCCCGGCGTGTCCGTTTCGGCGGCTTCGCCGACCGCGAGCGCGTCCAGCTTGAACAAGCCTTCCCCGCAGCGCACGCCTTCGCCATCATAAAAAGTAGCCCAGCCGGAAATGTAGTTGTAGAAAAACTGGCTGCGATTCTCAATCACCAAACGAATGTTCGTGACTGGCGAATCAAGCGCGCCCTTCAAATCTGTCGTGCGCAGCCGTCCCGCCAGCGCCGTCCGTCCTTCGGCATCAACCGCGACGGGCTGCTCTTGCAAAGGCACGCGCTGCTCGCCCGTTTGCTGTGCATAGATGGGCGCACAGATGATAAAAGTTAAGCATATTAAGATGAGCTTTGATCTCATGTTCTCTCCTCAACCAGCGATTCTTTTCTCTCTTCAAATAACCGGCAACAACGATGCTCCATGCGGCATGATATATCCTTCCGCTTTATTATTCGTCATTGCTTCTTCAATCGTCCGCGCGGGAATCATACGCATGCGCCGCACCGCTTCGTCGTCAAGGCGCGAGACGAGATGCACGCGGAAACGTTCTGCCTTGACTAGCAGCGACCATGCCGTCTGTCCGTTCACTTGATAACTCTCGTGCAAACGTCTTTCGAGAGCGCGAGAATCTTCCGCTTCGAACCATTTCAAAAAATCCGCGCGCCCGAGTCCGTCCGCGCATTCAGCGACGAGAATAATCGTGCCGCCCTCCGTGCAGGCGTGCGCGGCCATGTCCAGAGCTTTATGCGCCTGAATCAAGTTGATGTCATGCGGTGCGCCGCCGCAACTCGCGATCACCACTTCGCGCTGCGCTGCAATTTTGATCGAATATGCCGCAGCATAATCAGCGCACGCACGCCTGTGCGCCGCGCGCCAGTCTCCCGCATAGACGGCACGGACGCGCCCGCGCTCGTCAACAATCGTATTGATCAGGAACGACGGCGCGATCAACGCCGCGACACGCTCGCACTCTTCATGCAATGCGTTGCCTTCAAGCAGCCCCGCGCCGACGCCCGCGCGCCGTCCGCCGCTTTCAAAGTCGAGCGCGAGTTTGTGCGTCGCTGCAACTGTTTCGGCGGAAGCGAGGCCGGGACAGATGGACTTGCGCCCACCCGTAAATCCGGCGAAGTAATGAAAGTTAATCGCCCCCGTCAGGATAACGCGTGTGTGTTCTTTGAGCGCGCGATTGACTTCGACTGGAGTTCCGTTCTCCGTCTCACCTAAACTTATAAGCTGCTCTGTATCATACGCGTCATGCGTCAGCGTCTTGATTCTCTGTGCGATAAAGGGCGTCAACAACTCGCGCCTTTCCTCCGCCGTCACCGCGCGGTGAATGCCAGTCGCAAAAATAATATTGATGTCAAAGGGAGCGACGCCAAGCTCTATCAATCGCCGCACCAGCAGGTTGACCACCTGCGCGCTGCCGCTCTCGCGCGTCGCATCCGAAACGACTATCAAGACCGAATCGCCCTGCTCGATAATCTCATCCAGTGGCGGCGATTCAATCGGAGCATCAAACGCCGCACCAATCTCCGCATCCGACAAAGGATGCTCAAACGGCGATTCCGGCGCAGCCAGCACGCGAAAACGCCGCTCATCAAAATCCAGAGAAAGCGATTCGCGCCCGTAACCTAATTCAATCTGAGACATAAAGAGCAGGACTCAGAACTCAGAACACAGGACTCAGGATAAAAGCAAAGTCTTTCTTCTTCTGAGTCCTGAGTCCTGTGTTCTGTATTTCAGACTCCGAATCGTATCAGCCCGCGCTCGATGGTATTGAGCAGGGCTACGTCTGTCTCGCCTCCCGCCCGCGCGTCTCCGAGCCAGCGGCGCAGCTTGCGCGCTTCGTCCAGCGTCTCTATGCGACACGCGCCCGTCAGCGCAAGCGTCACCAGACAATCCGGCGCGCCGTGCGTCACTAAGGCCGCCTGCAAAGCAGCCTGCTCGCGTAAATCCAGCGACATTAAAAGACTGATTTCCATGAAAGACAGTTTTGAGTTTTCAGTTTTGAGTTTTCAGTTTTAAGCATTTTGTTTTATCTCAAAACTGAAAACTGAAAACTGAAAACTGTTTTTATTCTTTCGTCGAGCGAAAGCAAGCCGTGCCCGAATGGCAGAAGTGAAAAGCCTCGTCCTCGAAATCCGCAGTCTCCATCTGAATCGTCAGGTGATCCACGCCGAAGCGGTCTAGCAGCTTGGCGCGCAGTTCTTTTAATAATGCGGGCTGCGAAATCATCTCCGCGTGTATGACATGCGCGCTCAGGGCTTCGCGTCCGGATGTAATCGTCCAGACGTGCAGGTCATGCACATCCTGCACGCCATCCGTTTTAAGTATCGCCTCTTCGACCGCCGCGAGGTTGATGTGCGCGGGCGTGCCTTCCAGCAGCACGTTGACGGATTCGCGTATCAGATGCCACGAACTCCACACGATGAGCAGGCTGATGATGACGCTAAAGAGCGGGTCTGCCGCGTACCATCCGTAAAAGGTCATCAACGCTCCGGCGATAATCGCGCCGACAGAGCCGAGCGCATCGCCTATGATATGCAGCCACGCGCCACGCACGTTCAAATCATTCAGGTGGTCGCCGTGCAAGAGCCACGCACAAACAAGATTGATTAAAAGTCCCCCCGTGGCGACGATCATCATCACTCCGCTTTTGACTGCGGGAGGATTGTTCCAGCGGGCGTAAGCTTCGTAAAAAATTAAGAGCGAAATTAAGACCAGCGCGACGCCGTTGATTAAAGCCGCGAAAATTTCCAGCCGGTAGTAGCCGAAAGTCTTGTTCGGTGTGGCGGGGCGCGAGCCGAACCAGATGGCTGTCAACGCCAACGCCAACGCCGCCACATCCGTCAGCATGTGCCCCGCGTCCGCGAGCAAGGCCAGCGATCCAGTCCACCATCCGCCAACGGCTTCGGCCACCATGTAAACCGCAGTCAGCGCCAGCACGATACTGAGTCGCCTGCGGCTCCGCGACGCGCGCCCGTTCGCGCCGCCATGAGCATGCGTGTGCGAGCCGTGACGATGAGCTTCAGTTGTGACTTCTATTGAAGACATAAAAAGCAGGACACAGGACTCAGAACTCAGGACTCAGAAGAAAGAACATCATTGTTTTTATCCTGTGTCCTGTGTTCTGAGTTCTTAAAATCAATGCTATTGAGAGCTTGCTTCACATCCGCGATGATGTCGTCTGCCGCTTCGATGCCGAGTGCAAACCGCACGGTCGCAGCCGAGACTCCCGCCGCGCGCAACTGCTCGTCCGAAAATCCGTTGTGCGAAGAATACAGCGGATAGCTGACAAGGGTTTCGACGCCGCCGAGACTTGGCGCACAGCGCACCAGCTTGAGCGCGTCTAAGAATCGCTCTGCTTCCGCCTCGCCCCCGACGAGGTCAACGGCGACGACTCCGCCAAAGCCGGACATCTGTCTGCGCGCGAGCGCGTGTCCCGGATCGTCTTCCAATCCCGGATAATAAACGCGCGAAACTTTTTCGTGCCCGCGCAGAGCCTGTGCAAAGCGCATCGCGTTCTCGCACGAAGCGCGCACGCGCACTTCCAAGGTCTTCATCCCGCGCGCGAGCAGGTAAGCCGCAGCCGGGTCGAGCGTCGCGCCCGTCAAGACAGCGATGCGCCGCACGCGCGCGATATATTCCGATGTACCCGCCACCGCTCCGGCGGTCACGTCCGAATGCCCGCCCAAATATTTCGTTGCGCTGTGCATGACCGCATTGATGCCGTGCCCGAGCGGGCGTTGCAGGACGGGCGTGGCAAAGGTGTTATCGGTGATGGAAAAAACATTCGCGACGCGCGCGGCCTCTGCCGCCTGTGCCAGATCAACGAGGCGATTCGTAGGGTTGGTCGGCGTCTCGAACCAGAAAGCGCGCGTGCGCTCTCGCGCAATCTCCGGCAGGTTAGGGATGTCCTCGATGCTGATAAAGCGCGAGGAGATGTTAAAGCGGCCTAATACTTCTTCGATAATCCGCGTCGTGCCGCCGTAAATAGTTTCGCAGGCGATGACCTCATCCCCTGCTTCGCAGAGCGCTGCGAGCGCGCAGAAAGTCGCGGCGGAGCCGGATGAAGTGACGACAGCGCTCTCCGCTCCTTCCAATGCCGCGAGCTTGCGCTCCGCTTCCGCGACGGTCGGATTGGCATAGCGCGAATAAAAATAACTTTCCTTTAGCTCGCCGCGCGCGTAGCGGCGCATCTCCGCAAAGCTCTCAAAGCCGTAGATGGTCGAATGAAAAACCGGCGCGACGACAGAGCCGAAGGGCTGTTCGTGTGTGCGCTTGCCGCCATGCACGGCGATGGTTGAGAGAGAGCGTGTTGCGGCTGTGCTGTCTTCTTCGGAATTCATCAAATGAGTTCCAATCTAAACGTCTTGCTCAAAACCAAGTTTCCATCAAAATGTCATCAGTCCGGATGCTTTAGCTTAGCAGATAACGCGTCGCTTCTGATAGTTCAATTTATCTATTGAACAAAAAACCCTGCTTTAAGGCTCGCTAATTGCTCTTAATAATTCATACCAACTGTGTGATAGCTTCATACATCATGATAAATCGTTGTAGTACAAACAGTTACACTGATAGCGGCGGGGCCGTAGAGCCTCTCGCGCTGAATTGTTATGAGTCACGGGAGGACGGAAAATGAACAAGATCAGATCAACTATCCTTTTGCTGTGCGCCGTCGTGTTGGCAGGCTTTGGGATAACCGCACAGGCGCAATCCACGCGCCCCTATCGTTTGAGCGATAGAGAAGTGGAGCAGAACATTCGCCGTCTTGAGACGCGCGCGGATAATTT
>JACMLC010000158.1 GCA_014379795.1 Pyrinomonadaceae bacterium | reverse complement strand
GACATCGCAGCCGTCTGCCCGTAGTTGCGCCTGAGCGCGATGACGCGCACACGCCCGTCGAGCTGCGCCAGCTCTCTGAGGACAGCGAGGCTGCCGTCTGTCGAGCCGTCGTCAACATAGATAATCTCAGCCGTGCGGCCAAGCTCGCGCAAAGCGTCGTCGAGCTTCGCATGAAGCGGGCGCAAGTTCGGCTCTTCGTTAAAGACGGGGAGGAAGACGGAAATCTCCGGCGCATCCCAATCGCGCGCTTCCGCATAGGCTCGCCCGCGCGTCAGTGTTTCATCTTCGTCGTATCTTTTCATCTAAAACTCGATTCAATCGCGGCGCGCTCCAAAAGCGTGGAGACGCTTTGCGGCGTGTAGCTCAAAAAATATTATGTCACGGACACGAAAGGCATGCTGGAAACGTTATTGTAGAACAAAACAAGCCTGAAAGGGTGGCTAATAAACATGCTCACTGTCAAGCGCGCCGCGCCTTTAGCAAGACACAGCGAGATAAAAGCAAGCAAGGCCGTAAGCGTTCTTTGCGTTTCTTTGCGAAATAGTCTTTGCGTTCTTTGCGTTAAAAAATCATTTAACCGCAAAGAGCGCAAAGAGGTAAGACGCAAAGCACGCAAAGGGCGTCCGGCTCAGTTCTCTTGTTCGCGCCAACACAAAGTATGGCCGGGAGCTTTAAAAACTCCCGGCCATACTTATGGTGTTTATTCTTTAGCTTTAATTCAGATGCGCAGTTCTCCGGTTGAGCGCGTGGGTAGTGTGTGCTTGTTGCGCGGGGCGGGGCTGCTGACGTTGCCGATGAGTTCCATCTCTTCTTTGGCCTGATCTGCGGTGGAGCGGATGCCGTCTATGCGCAGGCGGAATTCGTCAGGATTGCTCGCGCCTCTGAGGGCTTCGTCAAGGGTAATCATCTCAGTCTGGTAAAGATGAAAGAGCGATTGGTCAAAGGTCTGCATGCCGTACTGCGAAGTTCCCGCGGCGATGGAGTCGCGTATCTGCGCGGTCTTCTCTTCGTTGATGATGCAGTCGCGGATAAAGCCTGTCGAAACCATCACTTCAACTGCCGGGACGCGGCCTCCGCCTTTGGCTGCGCGCACCAAGCGCATTGAGATCACGGCTTTCAGGATGCCTGCCAGTTGGATGCGGACTGATTTCTGGTGATGCGGCGGAAAGGAAGAGACGATGCGCGTGATGGTTTCCGTAGCATCGAGCGTGTGCAGGGTCGAGAGCACGAGATGCCCTGTTTCGGCTGCGGTCATCGCGGTCGAGATGGTTTCCGGATCGCGCATCTCGCCGACGAGAATGATATCCGGGTCTTGACGGAGCGCGCCGCGCAGGGCTTCCGCGAAAGAGCGTGTGTCCACGTCCACCTCGCGCTGTGTGACAAAGGAGCGTTTGTCGCGGTGCAAAAATTCGATCGGGTCTTCGATGGTGACGATGTGGCCGCTGCGGTTCGAGTTGATGCGGTCAATCATCGCCGCCAGCGTCGTAGACTTGCCTGAGCCGGTCGTGCCCGTGACCAGAATCAGCCCGCGCTGCTCGTCCGAGATTCTTTCGATAACCGGCGGCAGCATCAGGTCGGACATGCCTCTCATCTGATCGGGAATGACGCGCATCACGATGCCGACCGTGCCGCGCTGCTGAAAGATGTTGGCGCGGAAACGCCCTAAGCCAGAGACGCCGTAACCGATGTCAACTTCGCAGACCTCTTTAAATCGCTGCT
>JACMLC010000157.1 GCA_014379795.1 Pyrinomonadaceae bacterium | reverse complement strand
GACGGCTTTGCCTTTCGCGTCCAGCACGACCAGCTCATCGTCATGACCTTTGGCTGAGACGGCCACCATCCCGCCGTCAGCTTTCAGAGTCGCGTCGAAAATATAATCCGAGCCGCTTGCTGCGCCGAGCCATTCGCCGTTGGCTCCATCATACTTCAGCGCCACGCCGCCAATCACAACATATATCTTGCCTTCACGGTCGGCCAGCAGCTTATCCGGCCCGCCGCGAATCTTTGAGAAATATTTTGTCTCGGAGGGAATCTCCCACAGGCTTAGAAACTTTCCCTGCGCGTCGAACTTTTGAATGCGTAGCGTGTCATCGGAAACGTAGATGTTACCGCTGCCGTCAACCGCAACCTCCTGCGCGTCCTGAAACAACCCGGCCCCCGTTCCTTCGCCACCGAAAGTTAAAACATAAGGAGTCGGAGTGGCTTTCGGGGAAATGGACGGAGGCGCATAAGAGGAAGGCTTCTTATCGCGACCCGGCATTGCTATGAAAGACATGAAAAGTATGAGTGAGAATGCAATTGCTCCACAGATTGCCAGCACTGCTCCCCATGAAAGGTTTGACTTGCTCGCAGCGTCCGGCTCGGAAGTGCGAAAGATTGGCGCGGGTGGTGGCGGTGCGGGACGCAATTCCGGCGGCACGACTACTGCCGAATGGCAATAGGGACATTCGACCGTCGCGTCTTTAATCGGCGCGGATTTCAAAGACGCGCCGCATTGGGGGCAAGCAAACGCTTTCAAACGCCACGCTCCTAGATTTCTAAACGCGAACGGTCAACGCGAAAGCCGTTGAGGTCTCCGAGGGCTGCGAGCGCGAGCGCGTCCGAAGTAAAAGAGGCGCGGGCGATGCGCTGTACGTCTTCGGGCGTGACGGCTTCGAGCCGTTCGATAATCTCGTCCGGCGAGATGCGACGCCCGTGTACTATCTCTTGCCGCGCTAAAGCTCCGGCGCGCATGCTCGATGATTCGAGGCCGAGCAGGATGGAAGAGATAGCCTGGTCTTTAACCAGCCGCAGCTCTTCCGCATCAACGCTCTCGCGCACAGAGCGGCGCATCTCCGCGAGCGAAAGATCAATCACTTCGTCAAGATGTTCCGGCGATGTTCCGGCATAAATCGTAAAGACGCCCGCGTCCGTGTAAGCATGGCTGCCCGCGCCGACAGCGTAGGCCAGACCGCGCTCCTCGCGGATTGACTGCCAGAGGCGGCTAGACGTTCCGCCGCCGAGAATCGAACCCAACAGGCTCGCCGCATAACGCTCCGTGCTTCGCGCATCCGGGAAAGGCGCGGCGATAATCAGATGCGCCTGCTCAAGCTCTTTCTTCTTCTCAATCAAGATGGGCGCGGCTGGCGCAGGCGACGAGGCTTGATGTTCAATCGCATCATCTTGCCCGCCGATTTCTGAAAAAGCTTGAGAGGCAAGCTCGACCAGCTTCTCATGCAACACGTTTCCGGCGGCGACGATGACAAGGTTGCGCGGGGCATACTCGCGCGCGTGAAACTCCGCAGTCCTGTCTCTGTTAAAAGACGAGACGGTTTCAGCAGTGCCTTCAATCGGAAGACCCAGAGGGTGATTGGGAAAGTATGCGGCGTTGAAAAGCTCGCCCAAAAATTCGTCGGGCGTGTCTTCGACCATCTTCATCTCTTCGATGATGACCTTTTGCTCGCGCCTCAAATCCTCTTCGTCAAAACGCGGGCGGGCAATCATGTCCGACAGTAAATTAAAGGCTTGCGGCAGCGCGGCGTCCGTGACTTTCATCGTAAATCCGGTCACTTCATGCGTCGTGAAGGCGTCAAGGTGTCCGCCCAAACGGTCTGATTCGATGGCGATGTCGAGGGCTGTGCGTGTTTCGGTTCCTTTGAAAACAGTGTGCTCGATAAAATGGCAGATGCCGTTAAGCTTTGTGGATTCGTGGCGCGAGCCGCGCCGCACCCAGATGCCTATGGACACCGAGCGCAAGCCCGGCATGTGTTCCGTCAGGATGGTCAGGCCATTGGCGAGCCGTGTGGATTGAATCGGGTCTTTCATATTGAGCTGTAAAAGCTTACTCCGTAAATAAACAGTTGAAAATTAAGCACT
>JACMLC010000156.1 GCA_014379795.1 Pyrinomonadaceae bacterium | reverse complement strand
TGTGGGGTGCAGGTTTCGGCGCAGGATGTGGCAGTGCGGGGCGAGACCGTGTACACGATGGCGGGACAGCCGATACGTGACGGCGTCGTGCTTATTCGCGGCGGCAAGATTGAGCGTGTCGGCCTTGCGAGCGAGGTTAAAATCCCTGCGGGCGTCAAAACCTTGCGCGCCAAAGTCGTGACGCCCGGTTTGATTGATGCGCGCACGGTCGTCGGCCTCGCGGGTCATCTCAACCAGCCGCACGACCAGATGCAGCTCGAATTGTCTGCGGCGATACAGCCGGAGCTGCGCGCCATAGATGCTTACGATGCGCGCGAGCGGCTGGTCGAATGGCTCAGGCGTTTCGGCGTCACGACCATCCACACAGGGCATGCTCCCGGCGCGCTCGTCTCAGGCCAGACGATGATCGTCAAGACTTACGGCGATGAAGTTGACGACGCGACCATCGTGCCTTCCGCAATGGTCGCGGTCACGCTCGGCAACGCCGGAATGGGACAGAGCGGAAAATCTCCCGGCACACGCGCCAAGCAGATTTCCATGCTCCGTGCGGAATTTCTGAAGGCGCGCGAATACGAGACGAAACAAACTACAGCGAAAGAAGACCAGAAGCCCGCGCGCGACCTGCGCCTCGAAACCCTTGTGCGTGTGCTTAAAAGAGAAATACCGCTGCTCGTCAACGCGCACAGGGCGCAGGACATCATCAGCGCGCTCCGGCTCGCTAAAGAATTCAACCTCAGCATCGTCCTTGACGGCGCGGCTGAAAGTTATCTGGTGATGGATGAAATCAAAGCCGCAGGAGTCCCTGTCATTCTCCACCCGACTATGTACCGCGCCAGCGGTGAGACGGAAAATTTGAGCATGGAGACTGCTTCCAAGCTTCGCAAGGCTGGCATCGTGGTCGCGCTCCAGAGCGGTTATGAAACCTATGTTCCGAAGACTCGCGTCGTGCTGTTCGAGGCCGCAGTGGCCGCCGCCAACGGTTTATCTTTTGAAGAAGCTCTGGCAACCGTGACCACGGACGCCGCGCGTATCCTCGGCATTAATAATCGCGTCGGCTCCATCGAAAAAGGCAAGGACGCAGACCTCGCGCTCTTTGACGGCGACCCCTTCGAGTACGCCACGCACGTCACATTCGTCATCATCAACGGGCAGGTGGTCAGCGAAGAAGTTAGATAGCAAGAGCTGATATGTCTTCTGAAATGAAAAGCCTTTGCACTGAGATGCGCGCGGGGATTGATACGATCACGCGCGAGTGGATCAATCGTGTCGAGGCAGACCCGTACCTGCATTCGGATGACCCTCTGACGCTCTCGCAGCTCATAGACCACGTTCCGCAGATGCTCGACGAACTCTGCACGCTGCTCGCGCATGAGGGCGAGCCGGATTTCAAGAGCGTCCGCGCGGCCAGCTCGCACGGCTACACGCGTTCGCTCGCCGGGTATTCTTTGACAGAGCTATTGCGCGAGCTGGAACTCTTGCGCGATTGCGTTTTCAATTTTGTCGCCGAGAAAGAAGTCCAGCACAATGTCAGCCGCGCCGGTACGATTCGCGCCTTGCGCACCGTCAATCATTATTTCGGCGAAGACACGATCTTCGTCGTCGAGCATTACCTGCAACGCAACGCGCGCCAGAGAGATAAAGCCGACTGAGAACATCTAAAGAATTTAGCCACAGAGACACAGAGACACAGAGGGCAATAAGCAGATGAGAAAGATGCTAATTTAACGTCAGTTCGACGTAAGTAGGATGAGACGACCAGCCCGCGTTAGCGGGCGACAGCATGTAGCCCCATGCGCCAGCATGGGGACACTCAGCATCCATCAACACCAGAGCCTGCGTAGCAGGCGACAGATACTCTGCGGTATCAAATCTCTGCCGCCTGCTACGCAGGCTCTTTGAGTCGCCTTACCTCGAATTCATCAAAACGATTGTGTGAAACGAAAGTGAACCTGCCCGCGTTTGAGGCGGAAGATGGCGGTGCCGCCGTCCGATTGCGGGATGAGAAACGCGGGCGGGTCGAGCAGGAAGCCATAGTCAACCGAGAGAGCGCCGCCAATCGGAGTTTTGATTCTGAGGCCGAGTCCGACAGTGTTGCTCCATTGCGCGCGCAGGTTGGCAGATGTGGTATCGCCGCCCTGTTGTGTGCTGCGCCCGAAGAGGTCGCCGATGCGACGAAAGACGTTGCCGCCGTCGTAGAACGGCACGATCTGAAAAGCTTTGGTCAGGGGGACGCGCGCTTCCAGATTGACGTTCGCCATCGCGTTGCCGCCCAGAGGCACTGTGAAGGGATGGAGCGTGAC
>JACMLC010000155.1 GCA_014379795.1 Pyrinomonadaceae bacterium | reverse complement strand
GTAAACCGCGCCCCGCTCATTGTCCGCGAGGTTGTACATATCCGTCACGAAAATTCTGCCGTCGGGACTCGCGGCCATAAAGCGAACGCGCTTTAAGCCTTCGGCGGCGACGCGGATGGCATAACCTTCCGGCAGGTTGAGCGTGAAAGACTTGCCGTTTTTGAGAGAGATGCTATGCGGCGTCAGTTTCAACGCCTGCGCTGAGACGTAAGAAGCAGATAGGAAGAGAAGGCAACAGATGATTGCTATTCTTTGCATGAGTATCGCCGTCCGGCAAAGGCGTCCCTGTCAGAACCGCCTGCGGTAGCGGGCGGGCGCTCAACATTAAAAGAACCCGCCCGCTACCGCAGGCGGTTCTGACCTTTACTTTCTTTCCACCGCTTCCATCACGCGGAGGATATTGCCGCCTAAGATTTTATGGATGTCTTCCTCCGTATAGCCGCGCTTTAATAATTCTCCGGTGAGATTCGGCAAGTCTGCGACGTTTGTGAGGTCGGTCGGGACGGCTTGAATGCCGTCAAAGTCCGAGCCGACGCCGACGTGATTGATGCCGACAAGTTTGACGATGTGGTCTATGTGGTCAACGATGCGCGAGACCGTGACGGGCGGCAGGCGGCGCGCGTATTCTTCAATCCGCACGCGGTCGCGCGCCATCTTCTTGCGGGCGATGCTCCCTTGCTCTGCATTCGAAGCTCGCTGCACGAGCGGCGCGATTTCCGCATCCACTTGTTTCTTTTTCTCGCTCCAACCGGGTTCCAGGAATTCGGGATAAAAGAGGACGCAGGCGACGCCGCCCGTTTTAGCGAGCGCGCGAATCATCTCGTCATCCAGATTGCGCGGGACGTTGGCGATGGCGCGAGCATTCGAGTGCGTAGCGATGATGGGTTTGGTCGAAGTGTTGACGATGTCCCAGAAGGCTTTGTCCGAGACGTGCGAGACATCAATCATCATGCCTAGGCGATTCATCTCGCGTATGACTTCTTTGCCGAAATCGTTTAGGCCGCGCGTGCGACCGGCCTCGTCACCGGAAGAACCTGCCCAACTCGTGCTAACGCTCCACGCGGGCGACATGTAGCGCACGCCCATCCGGTAATAACGCTCGACGTTCTCCAACTTTTCGTCAATCGCATAGCCGCCTTCCAAGCCCATCAGCGCGGCGAGCTTTCCCGCTTCGGCGATGCGGCGAATGTCGCCCGCGCTCGTCGCCACTTCCCACGTTTCGGGATGCTTTTCGGCGAGGGCGCGGACGGCTTCAATTTGCACGTCCGCGCGCTTGCTTGCGCTCTGGCCTCCGCTCCCGTAAAGCTGCGGCTCGACCCAGATGGAAAAGAACTGCGCGTCCAATGCGCCGTCCTTCATCCGCACCGTGTCGAGATGGCCGTCCGCGAGCCGCTGGCTCAGGTCAATGTTTTCATCAACCATCCTTTGCGTCGTGTCTGCGTGCATGTCTATCGCAATCGCGCGGCGATGAATTGAAAGCGCATCGCGCTCTTGATTGGCGGGCGATGCTGTGTTCACGGGCATGTTTTTTGTCTCGGAGTTTTGTGGCATGCGGCAATTGGCGTTTAAGAGAAAAAGAGAGAGCGGCGCAAAGAGTGCGAGAATGACGGAAAGCTGTGCGCGCCTTTTCATCTAAAAGATTGAAACGACAGTAGTAGCGATTTTTTCAAGTTTGGCGAAAGCGTTTTGATGGTACGCGAGACGTGTGGAAGGAATCAAGCGCGCCTTGCCAACGGGAGCGCGACTGCGGTATTGTGCCTCGTTAAATACAAGCTGCGAGCGCGCTCTGAACCAAGCGTTAGGTCTTCACAAAATCGCTTCTGCGGTTTTGATTTATAAGCAATTGTTTTCGCAGCGCCTTTCATCGTAAAAATCCCCGGAAGGAGTCTCAATCAAATGTTCAGCAAAGACGGTCAAGCAAAAGACGTAAAAACTCCACGCATCGTGGGCGAAGTCTGGTGCAACGGAGAATTTATCAAGTGGAACGACGCGCGCGTGCATGTCATGTCGCACGTCCTGCATTATGGTTCAAGCGTCTTTGAAGGCATCCGCTGTTACAAAACCAAGCGTGGGCCTGCCGTCTTTCGCCTGCAAGAACACATGCAAAGGCTGCTGAACTCCGCCAAGATTTATCGTATGGATAATGATTGGACGCGCGATCAGTTGTCGGACGCGGCGGTCGAGCTTGCTCGTCGCGGCGGGTTGGAACAGTGCTATATTCGTCCCATCATCTTTCGCAGCCTTGACGAAGAGCGACCGGCCTTTGGCGTCAACCCGTTCCCGAATCCGCTGGCCTGCTATATCGGCGCGTGGGACTGGGGGAAATATCTGGGCGATGAAGCGCTTGAAGAAGGCGTGGATGTGTGCGTCTCGACGTGGAATCGTCTGACGCCGAACTCGATGCCC
>JACMLC010000154.1 GCA_014379795.1 Pyrinomonadaceae bacterium | reverse complement strand
GGCATGCATCTGTTGACATTCCACACGAACGACAGTGGACCGGATGCGCGCGCCAGTGCCGCTCCGACGTAAATACCCGGAAGCCAGGCTGCCTATCTAAGAAATTGTGGAGCCAGTTTTTTAACGGAGCTTCACGCCCCGCTTCATAGCCGGCGTAAACGCGCGTTTCTTGAAGTGTGAGCGAACCTAGCCCCGCACTGGCAAGAAGAGCCGCGGCTGCTCTAGTCATCTCTCCGGGTAACAGCGGCCAGTCACAGCGTGCACCACCTGTACGCTCATTCCATGAGAGTTGGAAGTTCCAGTAGTCTACAAAAATTCGCACGTTCATAAATTGAACTCACCAAATAAATACGGGGAGCCGAAGCTCCCCGGGACAAACATTCGCGCCGGCATTTACGCCGACACGGGGCAAACATGAACATATTTTAGTGTTACTTTATAAGATCGTCAAGCGCGGCTCGTTGACGACCCACATCGCCCTAACCCGTAGCCTTGTGTAGCTTTCGCACAGGTTCTCATCTTAGGCCTAACAATCGTATTATGCGCCGCTGGCGCAACAATCGGAACCTCCAAACAGCTTCCAAGATTATTTTTTCGGCGGCGCAGAATTATTCTTCGGCGGCGCGGATTTTGTTTGCGCGACGATTAAGGGTTGCGCCTCGACTTCGCGCCGGTAAAAGACGCGCGGCCTTTGCGCGGTGCGCTTTGTGGGGTCGCTGACTTTCTCTTCGCCTTCGACAAAAGCGACCGTCTCTTCCTGATCCAGAATGCGCTGCTGCATCTTTTCCATTTGCATTTGCGGGACGCGCTCGATGGCATAGTTGAGCCATTCGCGCGCCCCGATGGTTCCGTCACGCGGCTCTGTGTCCGCCGCTCCCTTTTTCAATCCTTCTTCGACCAGCGCATAGGTCAGATAACCATGCCCCAGCCGGGACGCCTCCATCGCTGCCTGATAACTCTGCGCGGCGGTCAGAATGTACATACCTTTTTCGTAAGCGAGCTGTGCCAAGCCCTTCGAGTTCATAGGCCCTCTGCGTTTCTCTTCGGCTTCGAGAGCCTGACCGCTGTTGCAAGCATCAATCACAAGCAGGAATCGCCCCGCATCTATCTTCTCAAAGGCTTGTTCCAACTCTCTGTCAGAGATGCTCTGTTCCAGAATCGTTTGCAAGCCTTCTTTGGTCAACTGATTTCGCGCGCCCTTGTAACCAAGATCGTGCGGAATCAGAAAGAATTGATTCTGTTTCGCCGTCCCGTGCCCCGCAAAGTAAACGACGACGGCATCCTCCGGGCGCACGAGTCCGGCAAGGCTGTTGAGCTTCTGCATCAGATTGGCCTTCGTCGCATTCTGGTTGTGCAAAGCGATAACCTCTGTGCGCTCGTAAGACTGTATGCGCGCCTGCTGTTTTTTGATCTCCGCGCTGAACTCGGTCGCGTCCGCCACAGCATATTTGAGATTGTATTGCGAATTGGCATACGTGTTAATGCCGACCGCGACGAGATACAGCACGCCCTTGCGGCGCAAGCTCTCGGCACCCGTGACGACGAGCGCAGCGTCCGCGCTCTTGATATTGTCGCGGTTAAAAGCATAAGCCGTCAGTTGATTCTCTCCGGCAGTGATGGGAATTGTCGCTTCGAGCGTCGCGCTTTTTTGTCCCTTCAAAACGTCGCCGCGAAAAACTTTGACCAGCGAGCCGTTGCGAAACAGGCGCACGTCCTGCGCGCCGCTGCCGCCCTTGTGCTTGTCATCGGCGGGAGCTTCATTGATCTCGATGCGGACTTTGACGCTTCGCTCTGTTTGAGCGGCGGCGGGCGCGTCTGTTTGTGCCAGTGTCAGCGAAGGCTGGCGAATATCTTTGTTTGCGATGTCGGTTGTGGCGCGAGGCTGCTTGCCCGCTAAGATTTCCGCGAGCAGTCCGGGATAGAAAAAGTCCGCGAAGAAGGCTTCGACAGGAGCGGTGTTGTAAGTGTCGCCAAAACGCCAGAAGATTTGCTGCCACGCGACGGGCGAGCCGTCAAAGAGTCCGTCCGGCGTCACGACCAACCAGTCTCCGTCGCCCAGCAGAATCAGCGTTGCCAGCTCGGCTCCGTCAGACTCGCGCCAGACTTTGGTCGTTCCGTCTTTGCTACAGGTAAAGAGAAATTTTCCGTCCGGCGAGTAAATCACTACCTGAACATCCGTGTGATGTCCCGCCAGCGAGCGCAGCAGGCGACCCGTCGCCACGTCCCAGACATGGGCCTTGTTAGCCAACCCCCCGTTAATCAATTTCTTGCCGTCCGCGCTGAAAACGACAGAGCGGACGTAAGCTCCATAACCGGACAAGGTGCGCAGGAGGCGACCCGTCGCCACGTCCCAGAGCTTGATGGTCGAATCATTGCTCCCTGTGGCAAGCATCGTATCGTCCGTACTGAAAGCCAGAGAGCGCACAGACATCCGATGTTTGGAGAGCGTGCGGACTTCCGTGCCCGTCGCCGTGTCCCAGATTTTAGTCAAGCCGTCATCGCTGCCGCTGGCTAAGAGTTTTCCGTCGTGGCTGAAGGCGGCTGTGTAAACCTCTGACTGGTGTCCGGCCAGAAGGTGTTGCGGCTCCCACGTTTTCACATCACGCAGGGCGAGGCGATTACCGCTTTCGAGCGTGGCGAATTTTTTTCCGTCCGCGCTGAAAGTAGGCGTTCCCCAATTCGTCCTGCTCACAGCGTCAAGCATTTTATCGAGCGCGCCGATCATCTGTTCCGCGGGGTTGTCATCGGCATCTTTTTGCGGCGTCGCTGCCGGCTTTGGCGTGGGCTTTGGTTTCGGCGCGGGCTGTTTTTTGCTCTCAGCTTTTTTCTTATCTTCGCCGGGAATGAATTCGCTTCGCTTGGTCATGTCCCAGAAGCGCACGCGATCCATCAGGCCGGTGCTGGCTAAGAGTTTCGAGTCCGCGCTGAAGGCGAGGTCTACCACCGTGGATGTCATGTCGCCGAGCGGCATGTCAATCTGTCCCGAAGCCAGATTCCAGAGGCGGATTTTTTTGTCTGCGCTGCCGGAAGCGAGAATCTTACCGTCCGGGCTGAGCGCGATGGCTTCGAGCGCGGTGGTGTAGATGGCTTTAATGTCACGCTCTGTTCCCGTGTGGGCATCCAGAATCTTAAAGCTCGCTTCGAGCGAATTGGTCTGCTCGATGGATTGGTAGCCGCCGCCAATCAGGAATTTTCCGTCCGGGCTGTAGACGATTGATTCGATCAGATTGTTTTTAATCTCAAGTGTGGTCTTTCGCTTGCCCGTTTCCAAATCCCACAATTCGATGTCGTTACCGGCGACGACAAAAGTTTTGCTGTCGGGGCTGAACGCAGCGCCGTAGCCAAGCGCCCGCCCGCGAAACAGAGAGCCTTTGGTCTCTACATTCCAGATGTACCAGAAGTCCGTCCCGCAGGTGGCGAGCATCTTGCCGTCCGGGCTAAAGGCGACGGCCTTCACGCTCGCGGTGGCGACATGCTCTGCCACGCCAAGCTCTGCGCCGGTTTGGGCATCATAGAGGACGACCAGATTGCCGAAGGACGCGGCCAGCATCGGCGCGCCGGTCTGCGTCGGGCGAAAAGCGACGCGGGTAGGCTCTTTACCGGCGACTTTTAACTCTCGCTCTTTTTTCTCGGCTAAATCCAACAGCACGACACGGCCTATGGTGGCATAGGCCAGAATCTTTGAGTCCGGGCTAATCGCCATCGAATAGACGGTTCTCTCCGTCTTAAGCTCGCGCTCAGACCTGCCGGTCTTGACGTTCCACGGCTTGATCTCTCTGGTTGAACCGGCGAGCAGCGTTTCGTTTGTAACGAAAAGCAGCGAAAAAACCGTGCCGGAATGGCCGCTCAAAGTCCGCATGACCATTCCCGTCTGCACGTCCCACAGCCTGACCGTCCCGTCCGCGCTGCCGCTCGCAGCCATCTTGCCGTTCGGGCTGACGGCCACACAGCGCACTACATCCGCATGATTGGTGCGGACATAAAGCTCCGGCTGCTGCGCCGTGATGTTGGTGGATAAGAAAAGCAGACCGGTAAGTAATGAAAGCAGGATGCGTCGTAAAGTCATAGCGATTTTATTTGATTAACCCGATAAGTATGAATTCAAGCGATGCGCAGATATTTGATGACCTCGCTTAGCGAGCCGTGCCACGAGCCGTGCCAGTTACGCAATAAAATATCTGCGGGGGAGACGCCGTCTTCGATGACCTGTTGTTGGAGCGTGTCAAGATAAGTTACTTCATCCGGCGCGATACACTGCATCGCGTCTGCGGCGAGCCTGACCACCTCGCGCGCCAGCTCAAGAACGTTGACGCCCGCGTGGCTTGCCGCGAGACCGTCGCGCGCCACCTGTTCGCGAAGCGCGAGCGCGTCCGCTTGATTCAGTTGCGGCGCGAGCCGCAGGGCTTCATCCAGCGTGTCCCTCTCGTACATCAAACCCTTCCAGAGAGCCTGCACGGCGAGCGTGTGCGCGAGATTACCACAATCCGCGCTTCTGAGTTCGATGTGCTGTTTGAGGCGCGCGTCCGTAAAGAGCGTGGTCAGGTGATCCGCCCAATCGCCGAAGATCGGCTGGACTCCATCGCATCCGCCGTCTAGAAAGTCTCCGAACTTCATCCCCGTCGGCGCGTCCAGATAAATCCCGTCGCGCTGCGCAAAGATCATCGGCACATCGAGCGCGTAAGAGACAAAATCCGCAGGCG
>JACMLC010000153.1 GCA_014379795.1 Pyrinomonadaceae bacterium | reverse complement strand
CAAAGACATCAACGCCTTTGCGCTTCCCGGCGGATACATCTTCGTTTACGCGGGCACTATCGCTGCGGCTAAGAATGAAGGCGAGCTGGCAGGCGTGATGGCGCACGAGATAGCGCACGTCGCACTGCGCCACGGCACGAATCAGGCATCGAAAGCTTATCTTGCCAAAGCAGGGATAGACATTCTGCGCGTCATCGGCGGCGGCAATGCGGATTTGGATGAAGCCATCAACCAGATCGGCGGCGCGGGCGCGAATATGCTCTTTCTCAAATTCGGTCGGACGGCGGAGACGCAGGCCGATCTGGAAGGCGCGCACATCATGGCTAACGCCGGTTACGATGCGCGCGACATGGCGAATTTTTTTAAGACCTTACAGTCCAAAGGCGGACAGCGCACGCCGGAATTTTTGAGCGATCATCCAGACCCGGGAAATCGTCATCAGGCCATCACGGAAGCTTTGCCACAGCTTAAAACCAGCTCGAACCCGACGCGGGATACGGAAGAGTTTCGTCAGGTGAAGGCGCGTCTGACGGGCGGCTCACAGCTCGATTCAAAAAAAGAGCAGCCCTCGCGTCTCGGCCCGCGCGACCCGAATGACATGGAGCCTGCGCAGCGTCCCGTCACGCCTTCCGGCTCGTTCACAGAGTTTCAATCGAAAGACGGCTCGTTCGCTATACAGTATCCGGCCAACTGGGACGCTCTGGTCGCAGATGATGCAAATATGATCTTCGCTCCGAAAGGAGCTTACGGGCAGACGAGCAACGGCGTCGTCGTCACGCACGGCATTTTTATCGGGGCGGTTGCGCCACAATCCAGCGACCTCAGAGCGGCTAACGAGGCGTTCGTCCGTCAACAGGTCGAGATGAACCCGGACTTTCGCGTCGTGCAAGCCCCGCAGGCGGTCACTCTCGGAGGCAGACAGGCTTTTGCCACAGTCGTCGCGGGGTCTTCGACCGTCACGGGCGTCGTGGAGGTGGACGTGATCTATACTACCGCGACTGCCGACGGGCGATTGTTCTATCTGATCACGATGGCTCCTGAAGACGAGCTAGGCAATTACAAGACAGTCTTCGAGCAGGTTATCAACAGTCTTCGATTGGCAAGATGAGCCGAAAGAAAAATCCCCTCTCTTCCGCTCGCGGAAGAGAGGGGATTTAGCCTGACAGGGGATGGAACCAGCCGGATTAAAGCTGTCCGATGGTCGAGGTGGGGGCGCCGTCAATGCCGTTGTCAGTGAGCGTATTGTTGCCTAACGAAATCACAAAACCGGCGGCGACAAACAATCCCTGATTGAAATTGTTGGTAATGTTGTTGTTGGAGATGCGCGTTGTTGTCGCTCCCGCGCCGGACTGAATGCCGATGCCGTTATATGTGATCTTACAAGTGTCAATCATCGTCTCGGCGTTACCGGCACCCGATTCTTCCGTCACGACTCCGGCATAGTTGTTTTGCGAGATTACAGAATTGCTAATCGTCGCTCTGCCGCCTGCGCCGACGTACAAGCCGATGAACATTCTCTCCAAATGCGTGTTGTCAATCACCGCGAAGACGGTCGGGGAACCGGAAGCAGGCTGAATATTAATGCCACGGCTCGTGGAGGTGTTGCCGGTCCTGATGTATGAGTTTGACACAAAGAGCCTGCCCGTCACTGCGCCGGTCATGGCGACGGTGATGCCGTGATTGGTGAAACCGATAATCGAAACGTGGTCCACATGCAGCTCGCCTCCGGCCAGATACCTCATGCCGAATGTGCCGTTGCCCGCTCCGTTAATGGTGATGTTTCTGATATACACCCTGTCGTTCGCGCCCGCGTTGACGATGACGCCCGTCGTCAGAGAAGAAAGAATCGAGCCGCCGATGCCGCCGCCGTCAATCGTGATGGACTTGGTAATGTTGATGGTTCCGAATCCGCCGGGGTCGAGCACGGAGATTTCACCTGCGGCGGCAGTCTTTGAAATTGCGCCCGCAAATGTTTTGCACGGCGCGGTGCGGCTGCACGGGTTCACGTCGTCGCCAACGCCGGAAACCCACGTACGTGTGGCTTGCGCTTGCGCCAGAGATGTCAATGTCAGGGTGAAAATAACGGCAGCAAGGATGTTTAGGGTAAAGCGAAATCTTTTCATCGTGAGTCTCCTTCTAAGACTAGGGTGATTAAGTTTTGAGGACGGATTTTTAAGTACCATCAAAACTATGTGGTGGTGTTGCGATCAAATGAGCCGCAGTCACGAGGGGCTGCTCCAATACCGCAGGAATTAGCAAAAAGGCTTTTACGCCTATTAAAGGCTGAGTGTCAACCCTTTTTTAGCAAAACTTGTAAACCTGTGCGCTTCAACTTTGGTCGGACGCAGCTAAAATAGCTATTTTGCGAAGCTCCTCGCAAAATTTTTGCAGCGCGCCAAGCCAGCCATTCGTCCATCATACCTGTCAAACGTTTCTAAAGCGTTAAGCTTTCTGACAATTTGCGGTGCAGGCGAACGCGAGAAGCATAGTGGAAAGCCGGGCGGCGCGTCACCACCTATTCAGGTAGCCATCTTGCCAAGCCTTATGCCCGGAAATCGCGCGAGTGTCTAAGAGCGAAGCTGCTTTTGCCTTGCAGCCTATGGAAACAGGTAGTGTCAAGAAGTCCATCTAAACATATTCATCAACCTTCTGTAAATAACTGGCCGGAGCAATAACCTGCCTGTGAAGACAAATTCAAAAAAGTTGATTCAAGTTTTAGGCGGCGCAGGTTATAAAACCCCTGCTCAGGCTGGCGTTGTTGCAACCCCGCCATCTCGAAAAATTGCTCGCCGCTGCGGAGGCGAAACTCTATGAAGCGAAGCAGGGCGGGCGCAATCAAGTAAGAAATTAAAACACTACTTTCCGGTTGCTCATCAAAAATTCATTCTTCGCTCTGAGTTGAGTTTAGCAATGCGCGTGCGTTGCGTTGCAGACCTGTGAGCTTGGCGCGTTTGATGGCGCTGCGGCGAAATCGTGCGGCGTAAGTTTCGTGCGTCATCTCAAGAATGTCTGAAAGAT